>JAZSPY010000069.1:0-16373 GCA_045537705.1 Clostridia bacterium | reverse complement strand
CCTTCTTAAGGTTCAAGTCCTGTCACAACAACATAAAAGAAAAATCCAAACCCGACTAGTGTCGGATTTGGATTTTTGGTACGAGTGTTCATAACGGACTTGACTTAAACTAACAAAATACCGGCAGAAACACACATATTTTTCACTCACACATTTGTGTATTTCAAGGTTTCTTCGTAAAATAAAATTACAGAAACGAGGAAACGAAATTATGTCAAAATTTATTGAAGAATTCTATTACGGTAACATTGATCCCCAAGCAAGAAGTACAAAGCAAAACAAGACGGTTCAAAAACAGATGGAAGTTCTAATGCTCAATGAGGAGTTTTTAACCGAAGCTCTCACGGGCGAAAACAAAAAGAAGTTTCTTGATTTCGTTAATGCTTGGAGTATCGTCAACGGAGAATCGAATCTTGATAGCTTTATTATGGGGTTTCGATTAGGAGCCAACTTTACATACGATACTTTCGTATCAACCGAAACACCGTTTAAGGATTTGCTGAAGGAGTGAAAGATATTTATTGCTTTTTGTCTTTGATAACAATACATCCTTTTTCCTTAACCTGAAAGCTAACCATATTTGAAATTTTTGCTTTTTCAAGAATGTGTTTTGGTATTTGGAGTCGGCCGTATTTATCAATAACGGAATATTCATCGTGAGTTTGGTGGATGTGGTTGCCTTCACGGGTGCGCATAAGCTCCGAGGAGGTTTTGCCGTCACGAATATACACAACTCTGTCAACCATACTTGAAAGATGGGTATCGTGGGTAACGATAACGATGGTTTTATTATATTCGGTATTGATTTTTCTGAAAAGCTTCATTAGTTCATCGCAGGTTATGGTATCAACACTTCCTGTTGGTTCGTCGGCAAGAATAATACTTGGGTCGTTTGCAAGTGCAACGGCTATTGCAACACGTTGTTGCTCGCCACCTGAAAGTTCAAAAAGAGTGTTTTGAATTCTGTGTTCAAGTCCTACTGTTTTTAAAAGTTCCATAGCCCGCCTTTTATCAGCTTTTCCGATTATTCTCATTGGTGCAAGAACATTCTCAAAGGCAGAAAGATGGGGAATAATATTACGTGCATTGTTTTGCCAAACATAACCGATTTTATTTGTACGAAAATCGTTGATTTGTTGAAAAGTCATTTTAAAAGCGTCTGTTCCGTCAATTAAGAGGGAGCCTGCATCAGCTTTTTCAAGACAACCTATAATGTTCAACAGCGTGCTTTTACCGCTACCGCTTGCACCCATAACTGCAAGCATTTCGCCTTTTTTTACGTGCAAATCAAGCCCTTGGAGTGCAAGAGTTTTGCTTTCACCGCTTTTATATATTTTAACTATGTTTTCGCATAAAATCATACTAAAATACCGTCTTCAATTTTAAAAATTTTATCTGCAAAAGAAAGAATTTCGTTATCGTGTGTTGTCATAACGATAGTAATTTCCTTGCTTAATTTATTAAAGATTTGTGCAACGTTTTGTGCTGAAGCAAAATCAAGCTGAGCGGTAGGCTCATCAGCAAAGATAATTTTAGGCTTGTTTATAATCGCTCTGATAATAGCAATACGTTGTTGCTCACCACCTGAAAGCTCAGTTATACTGCGGTTTTCTTTGCCCGCAAGTCCAAATTCTTCAAACAAACTAAGTATTAAATTACGGTCCTCAGCTTTGCTTACAAGTTTTTGCATTAAAGCAACGTTCTCGTAAGCATTAAACTGTGAAAGAAGTGCCACAGATTGAAATACAAAGCCAATGTTTTCTCTGCGGAAACGGTCTGAACTTGTTTTGCTTAAATGTGTAATGTCTGTTTCGTTAATAATAACTCTTCCGCTTGTTACGCTATCTAAACCTGATAAAACGTTCATAAGCGTTGTTTTTCCTGAGCCTGACCTACCTGAAATAATATTAAGTCCACCATTTATTTCAAGACTTATTCCTTTTAAAACTTCTGTGGGCTTGGGAAATAAAAATTCTTTTTTTATATCAATGGCTTCAATCATATTATTCCTCACTTAATTTTATTGCATTTGCAGGCTGAAGCTTTTTGATAAAAGGAATGGTTATAATACTGATTATTGCGTATAACAATAAAATTAAAGTATAAATTTTAAGGTAGTCGTTATTATTAAATGCAATTTGTATGCTTGGTATTTGTGCTTCAAGGGAAAATGCAGTACTTAAAACGGGCACAAACATAATGCTTGTAACATAGCCTAAAACAACAGCAAACAAAATAGGAATAACTCCTGTTAAAATATGCTCAAAAATAAGCATAAAAGTTATTTCTTTTTCTTCCATTCCTATTGCGCGAAGTGTTGCAAAGCAAAGTGTGTTATTTTTTAGGGAAAGAATATTAAAGATAATAAATCCTAAAAACAGAATTATAAAAATTGCAATAAAATTAAAGGTCAAAATACCGCCTGTTGCCTGTAAGGTGGCCTCATAACGTACGCTGTCTAAAAGGTCTTGTCTGACTGTAACATTGTTTACTGTATAACTATCATCTATTTGTTTGATTATATCTTCTGAAGTCACATTATCTTCAAGGCTCATCCATACGTCAAAATCAAGGTTAGGCAACATATAATCAATATATTCGTTGTTGGCAACCACTAACGGAGCATCAGTATAAGGGTTAAAACTTGGAAAAAGTTCAACGATTTCATACACGATTAAAGCGACGGTTTTGTTGTTTGAAACCGTGGGTTTAATAAAGATTGCATCGCCTTTCTGAAGTGATAACTTTTCTGCTAAAGTTTTTGAAATTAAACACGCGTTTGGCGCACTTCCTAAAAGATTGAGATAGGCGTTAAGGTGTGATTCATTTTCATCACCGCGGCACCAGGCAACAGAAGAAAATTCCTTAGTATCAATTCCCATAAAAGTAATGTCAACGTCATTTGCGGTAGGGGAACAGCCCGTAATTATGCGTGTTGATTCTTTAACACCGTTGAAATTATTAAACAAGAAAGGCTTAGCGGTTTCAACTTTATTCTGTATTGAAGCATCATCAATGGCGGTAGTTCCAAAATCAAGGTCAATAACGCAATCGGCACCTGTTGAATAGTAAAATTTATCTAAGCTGTGTGAAAACAGACTCCTTGCTGAATTTGCAGAAAAAATGCAAAGCACAAGAGCAACAATGGTAAAAATCTGTATTCCATAGCCTCTTTTTTGTGCTATTAAATTTTTTAACGCGCAAAACACGCCCACAGAAAATCTTTTTTCAAAAATACTTAAGATTCTTAAAAGTGGTTTGAAAAGACGTGCAAACAAAAGGGAGCAACCTAAAGTAAAGGCAAAAACCGTTATAAAAACTATAGGCTCAACGGGAATGTTTGCTACAACACCTGAAGGTATTCCTTTTTGCCTTAATATAAATGAAATATAACCGTAAAGGGAAATACCAAGCAACACAAAATCAAGATAAAATCTTTGCCAGAATGGTTTTAAGGTGTTTTTCTTTTTTGCATTTACTGTATTTAATTTAAAAAGCTTTGTGCAAGGTAAAAGCATTGCAACAACGCTTATAATACCTGTTAAAAGCATATAAATAATGCTTGTAGGTAAAAATTGTACGCTAAGGCCTAACGTGCTTTTAAATTCTAAAAATGAAGAAACACTTCCTAAAAATTTCACAGCTAAAAGTGAAATAGGAATAGATGCAATTAAAGTCAAAACAGTTAAGCTTCCGCTTTGGAAAAGATAACTTAGTATAATTTTCTTTCTTGTTGCACCGCGTGATAACAAAAGTGCTATTTCGTTTTTATCGTTTTTTATAACATAGGAGCTTACAAAGCCTAAATAAAGAATCACAAGAAAAAGCAGAGGTATTTCAAACAATACAATTAAGGTTTCTACAGTGGATTTTTTATCTAAAAAAGAATCAAAAAGATTCTGGTCGGGAACGCTTTTTGTTGCACTCAAATAATCAAGCCATTTGTTTATTTGTCTGTTTGCTTCGTTTACTTCTTCAATATCTTTTATCTTTAAGCCGGTGTAATCAAAAACAAGATTAAAGCTAACGTCTTTTACAAGGTCGTTGGGAAGAAAATATGCGTTCATATCTTCCTCGGCGATTATAAAAGCATCTTCAAAAGCTTCAACAACACCTACGGGGATAATATATACGCCTTCGTCGGAGTTTTCTTCATAGCAGAAGTATGCTTGATTTAACGTTAAATCCTTGCTGATTTCTGTGTTTTTTGTAATCAGAGCCTCAATTTTTCCGTCATCCCTAACTTTTGGCATAGCGCCATAGAGCAGAGAAAAATTATTTAAGTCATTATAAGAAATTGCCTGTATGGTGTTTAAGGAAACATCTTTAACGTCTTGGCGTTCATAGATAAGCGGTTTGCTTATAAGCTTTTGAGAAAAAGACTTTTGCTCCATCGGCAAGGCTTTTAAAAAAAGAGAATCTACTGAGGATTCTATCTTTTGAAGATTCTGCCGATAATCTTCTTTTACAAGCGTTGAAAAAGGCAGGGAAAAATCGTAGGCAGACGGATGAATTTCTTGCTTTGCGGCAATGCTTAACTCGGTTATAAGCATTCGCTCGCTTAAAGCGGAAGAATATATAGGTATTATCCCTGCGGCTGTTACGGAAATTAATATTCCAAAAAATAGCGCACACATTAAAAACTTATTTTTCAGCATGCGCAAAAAGGTTAAATAAATCATAATTCTATCCTAAAATAACAGTATCGCCTGAAGAAATGCCACTAAGAATTTCAACGTAATCGCTGTTGATTATTCCCACCTGAACAAGAACCTCGCGTCTTGTTATTCCATCTGTATCTAAAATTTTTACAAAGTAATCGTCAGATTTATACTGATTAAGGGCACGGGCAGGGATACATACAGCATTTTTGTGCGTATCGTTTACTACGGTAAAGATTGCTTTGTCGCCATAACTAAAGGGCGCATCGGTGTCTATTAAATAGCATTTGTCGTTTTGCGAATAACCGTTTGCAGTTAAAACAGGAACTCTTCTTACGGTGCCTTTACCTGATAAATTTTCACCTTCAATGCGAATAATCTCACCGATTTCACCTTCTGAAAGTGTTTTTTGATATTTTTCAGCATCAATAGAAAGGGAAACTCCATCTTCACGGTAAAGCATAATTTCTTTAACTGCTTTTTCTGCCTCGTTTTGAGGATTAGTGTAGTTTATGCGAACCTTTCCGGAAAATGGGGCGTAAATGCTTGCAGCTTGCTTTTTCTCTAATAAAACAGCTTTTGTTGCCTTTGCTTCTGTTATACGTGTAGATATAAGATTTTTTTCTGTTTGTTCGGTTGCAGATTTTAACTGCTTTTCAAAATCTGCAATATTAACGTTAATATGTGCAATCTCTTCATCAATTTCCGTTGTGCTAAACTCAAATAAAAGAGTATTTTGCGAAACGCTTTGACCATCAACAACGATAACTGTTAAATTGCCGTTAAAACCCTGGACAATAAGTGCATCAATATTGTAGGTTTTATAATAGGAATATACAAACTCTCCTGAAAATTCTTTTGTATCACTTATATCCATTACTTTGGCTTTTTCGGTGGCATATTGGAGATGAACCGCATCTTTAACCTCAGGCGGAACAAATTCCTTGTAACTGTTCTCAGGAAAAAATGCGCAGCCGCACAGACAAAAAATAAGAACAATACAAGGGATAAATACAATTCGTTTTAACATAATTAACTCCGTTAATAAATTTGTTGGTTATCTGCTTTATAAACCTGATAAAATTCAGGAACTTGATAGTTAATGATATTTGCGTGAACAAGCTGGCGTGTGCCTGAAAATACGGTAAGATTTTTAATAGTTACTTCACCGTCTACGTAAAACATCAAGTTTTTATCGCTGATGTCTTTTGTAAGAGTTTTGCCATTTGAAAATTCAAAGATAAATTTTGTTGGACGTGTACGGATTTTTTCATAATCAGGCTTATCAACATCTTCAAAACTTTCGCATTCGTATATATCTTCACCGTTGTTTTTGTAAGCGTATATTGCACCGCAACGACTGAAAAATACCGTTTCGCCGTTTAAATGAGCATAAATAAACTCATAAGTATATTCTTTTCCAATGGTGTTTACTGATTTTGAGATAAGAAGTCTTACACCATCGCCTTCACAAGAAAATTGATAGATTTTATCTTCAAATATTTTTCCTGTGCTTTTTTCGCTGAGAGTTGTAATGGCGTAAAAATATTTATTACTACTAAAAGTGTCATTCAGTGATACAGTATAAGGTAACATTGAATTTTTTTCAGCAAGATAATCTTCTATAAACTGAAGATACGTATCTACCCGGTTTTTGTCCTGACAAAAGGTTGTATATGCAGGCATAGGCGTTGGTGTAATTGGTGCAAAGGTTTGCCTTGGTATAAGCGTTCTTTCTGCCTGCATAGTAGGTGTTGTGCTTGTTTCGGAAGATACAGCATTATTGCAGGCACAACTAAATACAAGCAAAAATAAAAGTAAAGTGCAAATCAGTTTTTTCATTTGTTCCACCCCGCAGGAAATAATACTTGAACAGGCATTTCAATAAATTCTTCGCCGGGATTAAGTTCTATGCCTAATGAACGGTCAGCACAGCCTCCACGCGCATAAAGATATCCGGTATCGGCACTTATATGGTATTGGTTTGTAGCAGATAAAACCTTTTCAATACGATATCTATTTCCGTTTAAATCGGAAGTATAAATTGAATTATCGTTGTAAATAACCATACCGCCTTTAATTGTTTTTACGTTTGAATCTGCTTTAACTCCTTCATCAACAGTCTTATATTTATAGAGAGTTCCATCAACTTTTAAAAACTCAGAATCGTTATATTCTTTGACGTCTTTTTCAAAAATAGAACCTTGTCCCTTTCTGTTATAATGCCACAATTCACCGTTCTTATATAATACACCTATAGTATTTTTGCCTTCTATCCAAACATCATAAATATCTAAGGCTTCACCTTGCAATTTGATTGAAGGCTGAAGAGTTAATGTTGCATCCAACTCGTTGTCCGATTGGGATGAAAGCAGTACTGTGCCGTCAAGCTTTTCGGCAACGAGAATTCCTTTGTTGCCGTAGATAGTCTTTATATTGTCTTGTATTTTAATTGGCAGGGCAGAGTCTTCACTTTTTCCGTTATATAATTGCCCGATAAAGTTATAACCCCAGGAATACAGCTCACCGTTATCCTTTAAAGCATACATAGCATATCCTCTAAAATATTTATGAAGTTCAATAGGATTAGTATAGGTCTGTTGTTTATCATATTCAGGGAAATGCTCTTCAGTATATTTTGTTGCTGCGCTGCTTGTATTACATAAAATTTCAGAAACGTTACTTAATATTTTTTTAGGAGTAACCCTGTCATAAGTTGTACCGTCGCCTAAAATACCGGCAACGGTGTTCGCACCAAAGGAATAAAGGTCGCCGTTTTTTAAAAGAATAAATGTAGATAACCCAAGATTAACAATATCTTTAACGTTGTTTTTTAAATCAACGCCATCAAGTTCAAGTTTTTTGGGAAGTTCAACTAAAGTAATGTCTTTATACGTTACTTCTTTTTCAATCAAGGGTTCTGCTTCACCTATTGGCGCCGTTTCTCTTACCTGAATAGTTTTTGTCATTTCGCTACCCGGTTTATAAGCAATACCCCAATACCAAACAGAACCGTCTTCAAGAATAACAAACGTACAATTGGAATTAGAAGCAAATATTTTTTCAACTTTAGGTTGCGTTTGAGCAGGAGTAAAAAGGTCAATGGAATTTATATCTTCCTCAATAATGTTAGGTTGACAACCACAGAATAAAAATATTATTGTAAACAGTAAAACTAAAGATTTTTTCATATAATCATCCTTTTGAATATTCATTTGCTTCGTAAATGGGTATGCTTTCTTTATCGTTGATGATATTTGCATCAGTAAGTTCAGTTGCACCAAATACACGCATATTTTTTATCTTTACATTTCCCTCAACGATAAACATCAGCCGTCTGTTTTCGTTTAACTGTGAGAATTCAGCTTTTTGTCCATTAGAGAATTCAATTTCAAGTCTTTGAACTTGCGTTGCATTTTTATCTGTTTTATCTTTTCCGTTTTTGTCGGTATAAATATATCCTGCATAGGTAAAAAATAACGTTTTATTGTTAAAATGAGCGCAGAAAAACTCATACACAAGGTCATTGCCAATTAACTGCCCCTGCGCTTTTTCCTTAAGAATATAGTTTCCGTTATTATTTTCAAAGCGATATACAATGGTGTTTGTACTGTTTTGCGCCCAAACAAATAATTGGTTTTCGCAAGGTAGTGTATCTATTATATGTGCATCATTGTCCATATAAGCATATAACTGAGAACTATGCTGTGTAACGGCTTGTTCTTCGGAAAAACTTTCTCTTAATATAATATCGTTTTCTTTAGCCGATACGCCTTTGGTAAAAAATAAAGAAATCAAAACAATACATATCAAAAAAATTGCAATACCGCTGTGTGCTAATGCTTTTTTATGAAATATTACGTTTTTAATTCGTTGTTTTACATTGGCGCTGCTAAACGCTATCGGGTAAGGATTTAAACCTTTTTGATTTATACTGCACTGAAGTAGCGCTTCTGCATAATCTTTTCTTTGCGCTTTTGATAATTTTTCTATTACTGTTTCATCTGCAGATAACTCCATATCTTTTAAAAATAATATGTAAGCCAACCATATAAACGGATTAAACCAATAGATACACAAAACAATAAATAAAAGAGGTTTAATAATATTATCAAAATGTTTAAGGTGTGCCTTTTCATGTAAAAGCGCATATTGAAGAGTATTTTCTTCAATGGCTGACGGAACATAAATTTTAGGTTTTATTAAACCAAGAATAAATGGAGTTGAAATTTTTTCATTTTCCCAAGTGCCGTCTTTCTTTATTGTTGAATCAAGTATCAGTCGTTTTAAACTTATAAATGCAAATATTCCTGTAGTAAGTATTAAAAGAGCAACAGCAAGCCATATAATTGAGCATATTTTCAATGAATTAACGGGCGCATCAAGTCGTGGATTTCCGTAAAAGGAAAGATTTTCACTTAAAATCTCGCCGGCATTCGTTTGCTTATAATATATAAAAGGTTGTTCTTTGGGAAAAAAGCTGAAAACCGTTTCTAATGAAAAAGGTATTAAGAGCCTTAAAAATGCAAGTGCCCATAAAAAATACATCGCTTTTCTTGGAAGTTTCTTAAAAAATCTTATTAAAAAGACAGCAATAATTATGGGTGCTGATTGAATTGCCCCATTGATAAGGTAGGCAAAAATTCCTTCCATTACTTTTCACCTTCGTCAATAATACGCCTGATTTCAGATATTTCGTTAGCTGTAAGTTTTTGATATCTTGAAAATGCTGCCACAAAAGCAGAAATTGAACCATCAAATTTCTTAAGCATAAGCTCGTCTATTTCAGCCATTTGTGCCGCATCCTTGCTTATAAGTGATGTTACTACAGTATCTTCACTTTTTACTACGCCTCTGTCGCGTAACCTTTTTATTACTGTGTAGGTAGTGGTTTTTGACCATCCTAACTTCTCTTTGCAAATCTCTGCAAGTTCGGGACTTTTTATGGGCTCGTTCTCCCATAAAATTAAACAAAACTTATACTCGCTTTCAAAAATTTTAGGTGTTGACATAATAAATCTTCCTTTCATTCTAATTCATTAGTATGGTTATATTCTAACAGAGTAGAATGAACAAGTCAATAGGATAAATTTGTTTTTACATTTTGTTTACAAACATAATTATTGGGCAGTACAAAACTTTAAGTTAAACAAATAAAATCTCGCGATTAAATCCTTATATAAAACAAAAGTTGTCTTTTAAAAGAATTATGATATAATACTTTTATAATAAGTCAGCGAGGTTAAACTATGAATATTGCTATATGCGATGATAACAAAGTGTTTCGTGAAAAAATTAAAACTCAACTTTTAGACGTTGAGTTCTTTAAAGAAAGTGATTATGTTTTCTGTCAAACAGGAGAGGAATTATTAAAAGCGTACAATCCTCAAAATCCTTTTGATTTTGTATTTTTAGATGTGGATATGCCTAAAATGAACGGTCTTGAGGCAGGAGAAAAACTCAATAAGCTTTCGCCTAAAACAATAATTATTTTTGTGTCCAGCTATCCGCAATATGCAATAGATGCTTTTGATTGCAACGCAACAAGTTATCTGCTTAAAGGCTCTAACCAAGAAAAGTTTAATAAAACTATAGAAAAGGCAATATACAAATACAAAAACCTTAATATGCAAATTTGTTTAAAGACAGGAAACGGAATAACAAATCTAAAACCTGATGAAATATTTTATATTGAATACGCGGAAAAGTATTGTCATTATCATACTGCTAATGAAGTTTATTCCGTTCGCCAACCCTTAATTGAAGCGTTAAAGGATTTGACACCGTTTGGATTTATTCAAACATATCAATGTTATGTTACTAATTTATCAAAAATAAAGAAAATCCGAACCTCAAGCGTTATTCTTGTTAACGATACCGAATTACCTATAAAAAGAGGCACCAGTAAAGACCTGATCAAAGAATATACAAACTATATGAATACGAGGCTTTAAATGGATATTTATAGTATAATTTTTGTGCTTTTAGATGCAACGTTATTATATGTAACGATAAGTTATCTTTTTTCAGCATTCAGTATTAAAAAGAGAATTACCTTTAACTATTATCATATATTTGCATTAGCTTTGCCTATTGCAAGTAATACTGTAGAACTACCTACTATAGTCACGGTAATATGCATTTTTTTAATGTCACTTTTAATATCTGTTCCTTATAAGTTGAAGTGGTATAATACAATATTTGTTGCTTTATTTGCCGTTGTTTTAAGCATTGTTTCTGAGGTTTTAGTGGGCATTACAATGATGACAATCTTTTCGATGTCTTTTGATAACACCGTTACAAGCGCCGCATATTTTATCGGCTTAATTTTGTCACGTTTTATGGCGTACATAGCTACGTATATAATAAAAATTTCAAAGCACAAAATGTTTCATAAGGATTTTCGCAAAAAATGGCTTTTAATATTTATTTTGCCCGTTGCCACAATTCTTGTATGTACAATATTATTTAATTATATACGCACGGGACAGACACAACAGAACGAACTTATTGTGTTTGTGATACTTGCTTTACTTATATCAAGTAACGTGTTTATATTTTACTTTATTGACGATATTTACGAAGCGATTACTAATAAAGAAAAACTAAATTTAGCACAAAACCTTATCAAGCAGCAAGAAAAACAGTATGCAGAATTATATTCTAACAGTCAGGAAGTGCGAAAGTTAAGGCACAATCACAAAAACTTTTTGATTGGTGTTTTAAATGAAATAGAAAAAGGAAATTTTGATAACATAAAAAACACGCTTAATAGTGAATTGAATATATTAAGCACTGTGCCTGTATCAGCGGCTCAAACGGGGAATGCAACCTTTGATTCGCTTTTAAATTATAAAGTTGCGCAAGCCCATCAGTATGGAATAAAGTTTGAATTTGAATTCCAAAAAATGAGCAAGGTTAACTTTTCGGATATTGAACTTGCTGTTTTAATAGGTAATGCCATTGATAACGCCATTGAAGCAACAGCAAAGGTTGAAAATATTAACGACAGAGTAATAGAGTTTATTGCAAAGGTAAATAATTCGCAGCTTGTTATAAACATTATAAACCCAACAGATAAAGAGGTTGACATCTTTAATTTAAGTACGGACAAGAAGGATGCTCTTAATCACGGGTTTGGTGTTCTAACAATGCTGCAGGTTGCACAAAAATATGATGGCGACGTAATATTCAATTGCGAAAACCAAAAGTTTGAAACAATAATTTACCTTAGCTTGCCCGAAAATTCTGCTAATTAAACAGATTAAGGACAGCAATTTGCAACTTAGGGACATAGTGTTGAAATATGTTTTTTATAGTGATATTATTAGTGTAAATAATATCACTTTTTGTTTTTAAAGGAGAACACTATGAAAAAATGTTTAGTTTATATTTTATTACTTGCCTTATTCTTAACAGGGTGTAAGCCTGTGCCTATTGAAAATGAAGATGGCGGAGCGCAAATACTAAATAGTGCCACACCTGGTAGCAGTAATGCTTTATCACAGCCAACCTTTCCTGAAAAACTTAATGCTACGGTGAAATATTTTGATTCAGAAATAAAAATAGATGCAGACGTAACAAGTCTGCAAAGAGAAAAATTTTATTCATATAAGGTAAACGAAGCTTTTTTACCAAAACTTGACGGAATACTTTCAGTTTTTCCGATGCTTAAAGATGCTAAGATAAACACAGACGATAATAACGTTGTATTGCCAAACACCAGCTTTTCAGATGGCGAGATGCTTTTTTATGTTAGAGATGAAGTCGGAAAAATTCTTATAAGGCATCAGTTTGCCTCGGAAGACAGAATTGATGATGAATATAAAGAGAATGATTCGTTTGATTTTAATATGACGTATGAGCAGGCAGAAGAAACGGCTATAAACACTGCGAAAGCGATTTTAGGTGATAACAATTTTAAAGTTACTTCAGTAAGAAAGTTTGGAAAATATACTAATAACTATTATGTTTTTTATCTTTCAAAAGAATATGACGGTGTTATCTTTAGTGGCTACGGCAGAGATGTTGCAGTCGGTAAAGATGAAGAAGGCTATAGTAAATATATTTCACTCCGTGGCGGTAATGGAATAAGTGTTTATATAGACGAATTGGGCGTTTCGGAAATTTCTTGGAAAGCAGAAAACGTTGAAAAATACGCAGAAGTAGAGTTGCTTAGTTTTGAAGAGTTGCTTAATAAATTCTCAACACAGGCAACGTTATACAGTATGAATAATTTTGCTCAGTTTGAAACTAATTCAAACCAAACGTATAAAAAGGGAACAATAAAGGCATACACTATTTGTAAAATTGAAATGACTTATGCAAAGGAGTTTGTTTCACCACAAAATCCTGATACAAGTGATGTAATATATGTTCCTTGTTGGATTTTTACCGCCTATAGCGAAAGGGGCGCAAAGCGAGAAACCATTATAAATGCCGTAAACGGTGATATTCTTACTACAAGTTTAGGTGCTTAATATGAAACAGGAATTAAAGAACGCAATATTTTCTTGGAATTTTTTAATAGCCGTAATAATTACGGCGGCTACGTTTTACGTTGCTTTGGCGGATACGAGTTTTTTAAGTATGTATAAAAAAACGGATATATTATATATGTTTCATATTTGTATGCAGCTTTCTCCGCTTTTTGTATTTTTACCGTTTGTAGCGACGTTGCCTTACGGATATAAGTTTATAGATGAATATAATAGTAATTTTTTTCGCTTTTCCTTAAGCAGAAGCGGATATAAAAAATATTCGTTTAATAAAACTGTTGCAGTTGTTGTTTCTGCCTTTTTAGCGGTGTTTTTAGGACTTGTATTGTGTGTAGCACTTTTTTCAATAATTGCCAAGCCAATAGATACTAATGATATTTTGTATGTGCAATTATATGATGCACTACGTACGGGAAGTTATGGTGCTTTACTTGATGTAAATGTGTATCTGTATATTTTAACGCATATATTTTTTATGAGCTTGTTTGCAAGCCTTTGGCCTGTAATAGGGATGATATCTTCAACCTATATAAAAAACAGATACGTTTCTCTTGTAATGCCATTTATTGTTTTCTTTTTATCTTGGCAGGTGGGAAACAGGCTTATATCATTTGTTCCGGCGTTAGCAAGATTTTATACGCTTGCAAACGTTTATTATGGTGTATACGGTCTTTTTGGACATCCGCTTATTTCGGCAGGAAGTACTTTATTATTTGTTTTTCTTTGGCAGACTGCATTGTTTTTGTGGTTTAACAGAAGAATAAAAACTTGCTCGTGAGGTCTTTATGAAGTTTATCAGACAACAGTTTTTATATATTCTAAAAAACCTTTTAAACGTAAAAATGCTTATTGCAATGCTTATGGTTGTATTATGGAGCTTTTTATACGTTCAGGACTATATCACCTTAGCAGAAACAATGGACAACGATATTAACGTGCTGGAACCTGCAATATATTTACTTTCAAACAGTTCTATTTCTGCATTTTTATTTGTGCTGTGCTTTGTTTTTTCGTTTTGTGATATTCCTTTTGAAGACGGAGTTTTGCCGTATTACGTTTATCGTACGGGGCATAAGCGTTGGTATCTAAATCTGCTGATTTTTACTATTGTTTTTTGCCTGTTATTTTTAATATTGCCCATTTTAACAAGCTGTTTGCTTGGTGCATCAAAGGGATATTTTTCTTTTGAAGTGTGGAGTCAGGTAGCACGCTTAACAGCTAACGGCGGTGCTCCACAAATGCCGTTTTTGCCTGTATTTTCACCAATGCTTATGTATTATTCGCCCGGTGAGGCGTTGTTTAATTCCTTAATACTTGCATTTTTACATTATTTTATAATTGCAGGTTTGTTATTGGTATTTAATAGCTGTATAAAAAAGACCTGGGGTGTAGGCGTTGTAACGGGAGGCGAAATTGCAGGCTTTATGCTCGTTACAAACTTTCCTAAAGCAGCAAGATGCTTTCCGTTTATAAATGCATCGTTGTCGGAATTAACGTTTAGAGAAATTTCTAAAGAGCTCTCATCCGCACCGTACGTGTGGGAGGTGTGCATATGGTTTTGTGTTTTAAGTATTTTAACAAGCATTGCGGGGTATATCACGTTAAAGCGATATAAGTTTGAATTAGGTGAAGAAAAATGAGTTTCTTTATAAAAAACTTAAAAATGATGTTTAACCGCAAGATTGTATTAACAGTTGTGGTATGTTTTGCAATAAACGTCTTTTATAGCTTAAATAATTTTCCTGAAGTTTTATTAGGAGTAAAAAATGGGTTTGAAATTTATACGGCTATTCCTTGGATATCGGTAATATTTCCTTTCTTTTTAGGAACGGGCGCATATTTTGCGGCTATGGAGGATATATCTACCTTTACTTTTCCAAGAATTAAAGGTATAGGCAGATATTATACTTATTACTATTTAACCTTAATATTTTCATCCGTTGTTTATTGTCTGTTTTATGGCATTATAGCTGTTACTTTAGGCGGGGAAATAATAGATACACTATTTTGTGTTGGACTGTTAACGTTAAATTTATTGTTTATATCAACCATACAATGTGCGGTATATTCAATAAAAAAGAATACCTTATTAAGCATAGGAATTGTACTTGTTATTATTTTAGTTTCTCTGATTTTTCCTAACTTGCGTTTTAATATTGGTGCGTGGGGAATGCTTGTAAGGAGCAACATAAAAGTAAATTATGGTTTTAGCGTTATAATTACAACTGTTATACAAATTATTTTTACCGTAATAGGTAACATTGTTATAGCGGTTACTAATAAAAACAAAAAAATGTTATTATAAGGAGAAAAAATATATGTCTATAATAGAAATAAAAAACGTTACATTAACAATAAAAAATAAAATAATTCTTGATAACATTTCACTTAATATTGAAAAGGGAACGATTCACGCGTTAGTCGGAGAAAACGGTTCGGGAAAAACGATGCTTATGAAAAGCATTTGTGGCTTTGTTCATCCGCAAAAAGGTTCTATAGTTGTACAAGAAAAGAAAATAGGAAGCGACGTTGATTTTCCGCAAAACGTTGGTTTGATAATTGAAACACCCGGCTTTATTCCGTACTTTTCCGGCTATAAAAACCTGGAATATTTAGCCTCTATAAAAGGCAAAATCTCAAAAAAAGAGATAATGGAAGCTCTTGATACGGTAGGCTTAACAGAAGCTACAGATAAGCACGCAGGCAAATATTCGTTAGGTATGCGCCAGAGGTTAGGAATAGCTCAGGCAATTATGGAAGACTCGGATATATTAGTTTTAGATGAGCCAATGAACGGCTTAGACTTAAAAGGTGTGGAATTTGTAAGAGAGCTGTTGCTTAAACTGAAACAAGAAGGTAAAACAATACTTATAACAAGCCACAATACTGAGGATATAGAAATTTTGTGCGACAATATTACCCATATGGAAAACGGTAGAATTTTATTTTCTAAAAACAGTTTTAATTAAAGTGTAAATCTTTAAAGGGTTAAATTTTTTGTTTGCAAAAAAACAAGCAGTTTCTTTTATACAGAAACTGCTTTTTTCTATTCTGGTCAACTTTTTGGTCAAGTTAAAGGCAAAAAAATAATGAGTGGATTCTTTAAGAATACACTCATTGAGCTGGTTGCGGGGACGGGACTTGAACCACGCGACCTTCGGGTTATGAGCCCGACGAGCTACCAACTGCTCCACCCCGCGATATAGGGTAATCA
>JAZSPY010000093.1:0-2421 GCA_045537705.1 Clostridia bacterium | reverse complement strand
AGAACTTGTTGAAAAAAATATGCTTGCTTTAGAAGCAGGTTATAATTATCAAGATTAAAAAAATGAAGCCATAATTAATGGCTTCTTTTTTTATAAATAAAAAGGCACCTCAATTTTGAAGTGCCTTTTTTGGTTGTTATTTAATAAATTAAATTTAAAGTATTATTGAGCCTGAGCAGCCTTCCATGCGTCGTTACGACCGAACTGGCAGTCATTGTTACCGGAATCGGTTGTGAACATTTCAAGCATGTTGATAGGATCGTCAAAGTCAGCAAGCCAACCTTCACGAGCAATATCAAAGTTACCCTGTTTACGTTCCTGAAGGAATGTGTTCCATTCAACCTGCTGAATGGACATTTCAATGCCAAGTTCGCTGAAGTCGGACTGCATAGCCTGTGCAGCAGCAACGTGACCTGTACCGTCATTTGTAAGATATTCAATAACGATAGGTGTTTCAGCTGAAAGCTTGCCGTTTTCATCAAACTTAAAGCCAGCAGCCTTAAGATATGTACGTGCTGTTTCTAAGTTTTCTTCAAAGTTGATGTTTACAGCCTTGTCATCAAAGTATGCATTGTCAGCAGCAGTGGGCTTAAAGATGCCACCGTTACCATCCTTCATACCAAGAGGAATATATGAGTTTGCAGCGATCTGACCTGTCTGGCCAACTGTTTCACAGATATATTCACGGTCAATAAGAATGTTAAATGCAAGACGCATGCAAGCAGCCTGTTCAGGTGTTTTGCCAGCGAAAAGTTCGCTGTTAGCATTAAATGCTACATAGTAAGTACCAAGGTTATCAATGATCTTGAATTCAGGATCATTCTTAAGGTCCTTAATAGCATCTGTGGGAACGCTGTCAATAAAGTCAACGTTGCCTGCTTTGTATGCGTTGTAGATAGCTGTATCGTCAGCTGAAAGCATGAATTCAATCTTATCAATTGTAACAGCGTCAGCATTGTGATAGTTGGGGTTCTTTTCATAAACCATTGACTGATCGTGTGTCCAGCCTGTGCAGATGAAAGGACCATTGGAAATGAAGCCAGCTTCTTGGCACCATCCACCAGGAGCAGTTTCCCAGTTTGCATAAGCTTCAACAGAAGCCTGTTTTACAGGGAAGAAGGTGGGGAATGCCATAAGGCCTTCAATGTATGCACAAGGTGCTGTTAATGTGAAAACAAGTGTGTTTGCATCAGGAGCACTAACAGCGAGTTCGTTGGGATAGCCAACAAACTGTGAGAACATATAGCCATAGTCAGATGCAGTCTTTTCAGAAGCTGCACGCTTCCATGAATATACGAAATCGTTAGCATTAAGTACTGATCCATCTGACCACTTAAGATTTTCCTTAAGGGTTACAGTAAAGGTAACAGAACCATCTTCAGCAGGTTCGGAAACTGTGTAACCGGTTGCAAGATCAGGAACGGTTTTGCCTTCCTTATCGTAGGTGTAAAGACCTGCGAATGAGTTAACTGCAAGACATGCACCATCTACTGATGAGTTAAGTGCAGGGTCAAGGAAGTCAGGTTCACTTGCAAGGTTAATACGAACAGTTTTTGAACCGTTTGTCATGTTAACGTTGTGGAAGAACTTATAACCGAAAAGGTTGCAATATACGTTTTCTACGTATGATTTCTGCATATAGATATCATTGTAGTAGTAAAGGGGAATAACGCAACCGTTTGACATAAGGATGTCTTCAGCCTTATGCATAAGTTCAGCACGTTTTTCATAATTAGTTTCTGCTTTGATCTGTGCAATAAGATCATCATAAGCCTTCCATCCGTTAACGGGATCAATAAATGCATCACTTAAAAGGGTTTTTGCATCAACTGCGTCACCATCAACAGGGCCATTGTTGGGGTTGCAAGCACAGAATGAGAAAACAGTAACAAGTGCAAGAAGAATTGCGAACAGTTTTTTCATTTTTTCTTTTCCTCCTAAGAAATTTTTTTATAAAATCCTTTTATACATTTTGCAAACAACAACCACATCTGCATTATATATAAAAAGAGATTTCCAAAATTTTTATTTGTTCCAGCAAGCAACGAAATGTCCGTTACCACGATCGGTAAGCTTAGGGCATTCCATAGCGCATTTTTCAGTAGCGTATTTACATCTTGTACGGAAAGCACAACCTGATGGAGTGTTAAGGGGGCTTGGAACGTCGCCCTCTAAAATTATACGCTTTCTGCTTCTTGTTATATCAGGATCGGGGATAGGTACTGCAGAAAGTAATGATTGTGTGTAAGGGTGCTGGGGGTTTTCGTTTAAATCATCAGATTCAGCGATTTCAACTATCTTACCTAAATACATAACTGCAATACGCTTTGAAATATGGTGAACAACCAATAAATCGTGGGCAATAAACAGGTATGCAACACCTAATTTCTTTTGAAGATCCTCAAACATATTGATAACCTG
>JAZSPY010000027.1:0-11716 GCA_045537705.1 Clostridia bacterium | reverse complement strand
AAAACTTGCGTATTTTAGGAAAACATATTTGTGCAGATTGCGAATGGAAAATACTTACCCAGCAAGCACATACCACAGGATACAATAAATGTATTGCTAAATTAAAAAATTTATTTGCACAAGAATAAAAAAACTGTTCTTAATTTTAAGAACAGTTTTTATTTTTTTATTAGCCAACCATACCTGAACGTTCAATACTTTGAACAAAGAATTTCTGGCAGAAGCAATAAAGCACAACAATAGGTGCAATATGCATTACCGTACAAGCTGATTGATATAATGAGTTACGAACTGAATCGCCTGAAATCTTAAGAACACCTGTTACGTATCTTGATCCCATACCACTGATACGTGTTGCCATAACCTCAGCATTGGGGTTAAGCATACCGATATAATAACGGTCGTTATACTGCCATACGAATGCAAACAAGAATACTGTTACAAGCATAGGCAAAGCACTGGGAAGCATAACCTGAACGAATGTTCTGAAAGGGCCTGCGCCATCAATGTAGGCGGCTTCTTCAAGTTCTTTGGGCTGGTTAACGAAATACTGACGAAGAAGGAATACAAACAAACCGTTACGGTACATTGTTGCAGTACTTGATAAAAGTCCGATTGCGGTCCAACCACGAGTAAGGTCAATATTAGGAACCGTTGAAAGTTGTTCGCCAAAGGAGAACATAAACATTGGGTTAAAAGCTTTATATCTGAAATACATTGAAGTTGTAAGCATCTGAATAGGAATCATCAACGTAAAGATACACATAAGGAATATAAAGTTGTTACCCTTGAATTTGAACCTTGCAAGGCCGTATGCAACAAGCATACAAGAACACATCTGCATAAGTGCAAACATAAGTGATGTTGAGAACGAATTGAAATATAACTTCGGAATTTCTGCAAAGCTCCACATAGCAACGTAACTGTTAAAGTTAACTGCTGTGGGAATAAGAATAACCGTAGGATCGTAAACATCCTCAACTGGCATAAAAGATGTGATTGCTGTAATAAGCATTGGATAAATGATTAAGTAGCTGATACCAATAAGTAAGATGCTTCTTATAAGTGCCCATACAAAATCAAATGTCTTTTTACCAAATATAACGCGCTTGAATTTCTGCCAAGGTGTAAGTGTAGGTATAACGAAATTATCAACCTCTTCTGCGCCAACTTCGTTTGTAAGTTTAATCTTATCGGTTTTTTCCATTATCTACACCCCCTTAGTTCTCATAGTAAACAAGCTTGGAAATTATACCTGCAACACCTGCAATAATGATAGATGTTAAAAGGAAGTACATCCAGCTCATCGCCATCAGATCAACCGTTTTGGTGGTTGCATTGTTACTGTAAAGATACTTAAGCATCGGGTTGCTCATACCACAAAGGTTTTCAATTAAGATATATACGGTATTAACAAGAATCATGGGGCTTATCATTGGGAAGGTTATCTTCCAGAAGTTTTCCCAACCTGTTGCGCCTTCTACCTTTGAAGATTCAAAGATTGAAGGTGAGATTGTTTGAAGACCTGCAAGGAAGATCAATGTGGGAACACCTGCGCCATTGATAATGCCTGTTAATTGCCCAAAGGCTTTACCAATGAATTCGCCCATTTCACCACCGATAGAATCCTGAATGTTAGCCGCAAGATCCATTGACTGTGAGCCAACAGATGACATCTGGCTTGCATCAACGCCTGTATCACCGCTTAAAAGAGAAGCGGCAATACCTGCGGAAGTGATAACAGGCATAAAGAGGATTGCACGGGCAAATGTTCTGCCATGGAAATCCTGGTTAAGAACGTTTGCCATTAAAAAGGCGAATATTAACGTTGATGGAACTGCAATCAAAACGTTTGAGCCTGATGCAATTAAGTTGTTAATATAATCTGCCTGTTCGGTAAAAGCTTCAATATAAGCCTTAAATCCGTAAGGTGCAATATTTGTTACCTGTGTTACATCGTTAAACACCTGCTCGTTAAATGAAAGAACGAGTGCGGTGTAAAGTGGTGATATTACGAAGAATATCAAACCAATAAGGAAGGGAAGCACGAATATCCAACCTGATAATGAACGCCTGGTCATAAGGCCTAATTTATAACTTCTTGGCTTTTTCATTTAGTTTGCCCCTCCTTTTGCAAAAGATTCTGCTTTAACGATTGTACCATCTTGTGCGGTATAATCAAATGAATTATAGTTTACGTAAACAACTACGCCGTTGGAATAAGTTACCTTTGAAACATCTTCTGCAACAGCTTCGTGTGAAATCATATATTCACCTGCTGTAATAGAAAGAAGGTCATTATATTCCTTATACATTTCAATAGCCTGATCAAGCCATGACTGATAGCTTAATGAGTACATACCTTCAAACCAGAGATCCTGAACTTCATCGTTAGGAGCATAGCACCAACGATAGTACATACCTGCACCTGCTTCAACTGCCTGAAGGAATACCTGCCTGGTATCGCCATCAAGGTTGATAGGATCACCGGAATACTGAATGCTTCCGTGGATTACCATCTGGTAGAAAGGAATTGAGAGATCAGCAAGATTATACTTACTGCTTGTGTTGGAAATTTCAAAAATATTATCAACGTAAGGAAGCATATAGTAGTTTGTTCCCTTTGCCATTACTGACATTGTTTCGCCAAACTGTTTTGCAACTTCTGAATAAATCTTTGAAACCTTTTCCCTATCGCTGAAGTCCTTAATCTTATAGTTACCGGGAAGGTTGTAACCTAGGCTACCAAGGCTTACACCCTTAACGTTAAGTGAATTAAGATCGTTAAGAACTTTTGTTGCAAAGCTCTTTGAATTATCTTCGGCATTGATATCATAAATAACTGTTGGTGAAACGATTGATGCTGCATTATCGCCTGAAGCTGTGTTCCAGTCGTCAACATACTGATAATGGTATGCAACGTTTCTTGTTACAAGACGTGATGCCTTTGTTAATTCGCTGTATCCGCTGAACATTGAATTATTATAAACAAATGCAAGTTCAGTTTCAAGATAAAGGTTAACACCTAAATCCTCAGCATATTTAAGTAAATCAGCAAGACCTTCTTTACCGCCAAGTTCTTTAAGAACCTTAACCTTATTAAATACGCTGTTTCTTAAACCACCGTTTGCCCAACCTTTATAGTTGATGGAAACGTTAGTGATACCGGCGTTATTAAGCTTTTCTATAATTGCCTTACAATCTTCAAAGGTTGTAATTGCCTTTGTTTCCTTATAAGGTACGCCTAAGAATGCAGTTTCGTGATCATAAGCGCCAACAAGTTCAATATTGAAAGGAACGTCCTTATAATCTTTTTTGGTTAAAACTTGTTTATCAATAAGATAATTTCTGTAGTATTCAGCCATACCGTTATAGTTGGCTTTATCACCTTCAAGAATTGTGTAATGAATTGAAATATCTGCTGAATTCATATACTGCTGGTAAATCTTTGATTTTTTACCCTGGTTTTTGAACTGAAGTTCTTCATATTCATTCATCTTAAAGCTGGTATAGCATCTGTTACGGTCAACTGAAGTTGCGTTTTTACCTGCGATATCTGCAATTACCGTTGCATTTGTATCCCCAGATTCAATTACGGCAAACATAGCGGAATTTGGACGCTTGATACCAAATACAGGAAGATATGCACCTTCTGTTGTATAAGGTCTTGTAAGCGTTTCCCTACCATCATCAAGGCCATAAAGCTGAACACGAATATCACTGGTAATATTTGTTTTGCCATTGTTAAAGTTAACGATAGCGCCTGATCCATCAGGAACAAACATATAACCTTCTTCTTCCTTTGAAGCTGAACCGAAGTATTTAAGGAAATCAATTGATACAAGTGAAAGTGCTTCAGTATCATACTTGATTTCATCATTTGCGATAGTTGCTTTAAGACCTGTTCCTGTAAGTTCATAATCAACAGGGATCCAGAAGCTGATAGCAGGTTCTTCCTCATAACCGAATGAAGCGTTGATTTCATCACGTTCATCCATAGTCATACCGGCAACTTCGGTAAAGGCTGCCTGAATCTTTAACATAAGAGCTTTATTATGAAGCTTAGTAAGATCCTTAATGATATATACGGTTTTACCTTCTTTAATGTAATCTTCCATTAAAGGTGCAACCTTAAGATATTCCTGACGAGCATCAATAGTCCAACCGTTCCATACATCAGGTGTTACCTTTGCATAAAGGCTACCACTTGTAATGTATGGTGCAATCTTTCTGTGATCTTTGTTTGCTTTAAACTGTTCTGCAATTTCAAGAGCTCTTTCGCCTTCAAGACAGATCGGAATAACATATTGGGGTTTTACCTGACCAATAATGTAGATAACACGAAGATTACCATCTTTTGTTGTAACGTAATATTGATATTCGTTATCCTTAGGATTGGATTTGTTAATACAATCCTGATAACTATAGTATGTTTTCTGGCTGCCATCTTGTTTATTAAGGAAGAACAAGTTTATCTGGCTTGCCATATCAATTTTAACGCCTGCATCTCTTTCAGATGGAGCTGGGTTTGAATACCAAACTTCCCCTGAACTCTTGCTCTTTAATGCAATTTCAAGAGTTTCTTCACAGAAATAAAATTCGTAAAGATTGTTTTCATCTACAAGCTTAAAGATGGTATCTTTAAGTTCGTATTTTGTATCGGCTGTTTCGTTTACTTTATGTGTAAGAACGTCAGCACGAACGTGAGTTTTTACGTTTTCTTTAAATGTATAAGCGGGACCTGCTTCTTCAAATGTTGGCATAATGAAGGTCTCAGACTTCTTTTCTGCGCATCCGGTAAAAGCTATCGTAGGAATGATAAGCATAAGCACAAGCAATACAGCGATTATTTTTTTCTTCATATCATCTTCCTCCTTTTACCTTCTAAGCTCAAGTTCCCTGTATATAGTATAAACAAAGTTCCATATTTCCTGAACTAAGAAGAAGAACAGAACGCTGATAAATACTATAATCAACATACCTAAAAGTATTGCAAGAATAATGATAAAAGTTTTACCACCTGAATACTGGTGTGTTGTCATCGTACCGGTATAAAGCAGTAATGCTGACCAACCATAACCAAGAACGGTTACAAGGGTAACAATTGTTGCTTCATTTACGGTAAGAATGTTTGTAAGGGGAATCAAGGCAATTTGTGAAAGCACTAAAGGTAGCATTGAATAGCCTGTATAAAGGAAAACATCTTTCATGGAACCTTCACCATCAAACAATGTTGTAAGGCCCCAGTTTGCTGCTACCCAAATTACAACTACAAGTGCTGTTGTAACGAATGTACCTAAGATATCAATATCTTCGGGGAACACTTTAAATTCGTTAAAAGTATAGTTATTAAACTGCTTATTAAGAATGCTGGTTATAACATACATAACAAGGAATAATACTGAAATGTATGCCCTACCGCGTTTTTCATGTTTAAGATCCCAGAAACCATCAAGAGGATGAAGGATTACATGAAAAGCATATTTAAGGTCTGCGCCAAAGGTTTTAAGCTTTTCCATTATTCGTTTCTTCCTCCTGTTTCAACAAATTTCTTAAACTTCTTATACCAACCGGTAATAAGAATTGTTGCGGTAACAATAATTATGCCCCACATTATATAAGGCATTGCTTTTTCAAGCACAAGATCTCTGTACTTATAGAAAGCTTTACCGTAATCTTCCTGTGAATAGCCTTTCATAAAGTAATCGGCTGCTTCAAGGAATTTTTTACGCTGCTGAGAAGTATCATCATTAACAACTTCAGTTTCAGCTGCCCAAAGGTAATATACTCTACCAACGCCTTTATAAGCTAATGCTGAGTTTGATGACATACCTAAAATCTTGTTCCAGGCTTCAACTGCATCATCGTAACGGCGTTCTTCGTGGCTGTTAACTGCTTCGCGAAGAATAAGGCCATATTCTGTGGGCTTATAGGTTGTAAACTGTGCGCCTGTTGAATCAAGAATAACGATAGTTTCATCATCAACTAAAAGTTCAATAGCAACAGGGCTAAGGTTTGTACCTTCAGTATAACCAACTTGTTCTTCTCTGGTTGCGTTATTATCTTCACCAACGGTGTTCTTATTTTTACCAAGTGCACCGAAAACGTAAAGCATTTCACCGGTGCTTGTATAAGTAAATACACGACCCTTTTGTGAATCCAGAACGCTGGTAAGACCGTTTTCTGAAACGGTTACGTCACAAAGGTATGAATACGTTGATCTGTTAACGCCATCACCGTTATCCCCTGAAGGAGGAACGATGCCCGTTCTTTTAAGAACGTCAGAACCGGCGGCATTAAGCTTTCTTAAAGCGGCTCCAATTTCTGTTGACTGTTCAAAGTGGCCCATAAGATCAGCTAATTTGATCTGTGAAATGGTTCCGTAAACGAAACCTTGTTTATCAATTGTTACGTTACTGTATTCAGTTGAAAGATTCTGCTGAATCTTATCTTTTGCAGTTTCAGTAAACAAACGGGTAAGTAAAGCTGAAAGATTTTGCTTTGTTTTGGTAGCACCAAAGAACTTTGTAAATTCGCCATCATCAGAAAGTTCAACTAAACCACGATAGCAGTTTTTGGATACTACAAACATACGCATTGCGCTATCAACTACAACCTTTAAAGGTCTGTATGTAATATCTGTAACTGATGAAACGCCACTGGAATCACCGCTGTTATCAATTTCAACATCGCTTCCATCATCAACAACGGGTGCATCGGTTTCAGCACCAGCATTTTCGCCTTCAGTTTCGCCATCAACAACAGGTGCTTCTGTTGGCTGAGGTGCTGTTTCTGTTTCTGTGCTAACCAAAGCATCTTTAAAGTACTGTGAAAGGTTAGGGTCATCAAAAGTTCTATCAAACACGAACTTATCAAGAGTTTCATCATAACCGAATCTTACGATTCTTTTATTTTCGGTATCGCAAACGTAAAGAAGTTTACCTTCTTCGTGAACGAATAAACCGCTTGGTGTATTGAAAGTTTCTTCAACACCATCTTTTGTAAAGCCGTTGATAATCTGCTTTACAGTTTTCATATCGCTATCAAGGATAACAACACGATTGTTGCCGGTATCAGATATTAAAATATATCCTTTACCATCAAACTGAGTTAAATCCTGAGGGTTTAAAAGTGCTTTTCCTTCAAGGTTATCTAATCCGATATAACCACTGTTATATACCTTATCAGGTGTGTAAGCCTGTGGATCGGGATAAACACCACTCTCAGTAATTGTATAGTTCTGATACGGGGCTGCGAAAGCCGTTACCGCAAACATAAGTGAAAGAATTACGGCGAGTACCAGAGACGCTAATTTTTTAATCTTCATCATTGTGGTCTCCCCTCCTTAATCCTTCATACCTGATGTTGCCATTGTTTCAATAATGTTACTTTGTGAAATGATGAAAGTAACGATCGGAACTGCCATCATAATAACTGTAACTGCGTTAGCTACACCTTGACGGGCAATACCCGTTGAAACAATCTGTGTAAGTGCATAAGGTAATGTTTTTAATGATTCACTTTGAATGAATACCGATGCACCTAAGTTCCAAAGATTCTGAACTGAGAAAATCATAAGTGTAAGCCAAGCGGATTTAACCTGTGGCATTACGATTGACCAGAAAATTCTTACACTGCCTGCACCATCAATACGTGCAGCTTCAACAAGACTTTTAGGAATCTGTGACATAAACTGACGCATAAGGTACATACCCATTGGCGAACCAAATACAGGAATGATAATTGCCCAATAAGTATCAATCATACCAAGGCTTGCTTTAATAACGAATAAAGGAAGCCAAAGAACTGTACCGTTAAACATAAGTGCAGTTTTAATTAAGTTACCAAAGAACTTACTGCCAGGGAAATTATACATAGCAAGAGGATATGCGCAAAGTGAGCAGCATACGATCTGACCAAAGGTACCAACACTTGTTATAAATAAGGTATTAAAGAAGTATCTTGAGAATGGTACCCAGGAGTTACCCATAAGAACAAATAAATCGGTATAGTTTGTTGTAACCCATCTGTTAGGTAACAAAGTTGGTGGGAATTTAAATAATTCATCCATAGGTTTGAATGAGTTACCTACTGCATAAACCATAGGAAGAACCATGAAGCAAGCAACAACGCAAAGGAAGAAAACACCTAAAAAGTTACCTGCGCCTGAACGGTTAATTTTCTTTGCCATAGATTACTCACCCACCTTTGAAAGCATTTTAGCAATCACCTTATTGGCAACAATCTGCAATAAGAACAGAAGAACTGCAATAGCACAGGCATAACCTAATTCCATTCTTTGGTTTGCATAGTCTTCAAGGTGATGTATAAGCGTGTGGGCTACGTAGTCCTGTGAAGGATAACCAACAAGCTGTGTAATTGCTGCACCAACTGAGAATGCGCCGGAAATACTCATAACTGCACCGAATAAAAGCTGCGGCTTCATATAAGGTAAAGTAATGAACCAAAGTTCCTGCCATCTGTTTTTAACACCATCAATAGCGCCTGCTTCATAAAGTGTGCGGTCAACGTTCTGTAAACCTGCAATGAAAGTAAGGAAGCTGGTACCAAGTGATGACCATAAGATAACTATCAAACAGCACGGTACTATGTAATCAACGTTTTCAAGCCATTTTATGTTTGTAAGGGTAATACCGGTGTTCATTAAGAAACCGTTCAAAAGACCATATTGGTCAGATGAGAAAATAATCTTCCAAACAACATAAACGTTGGCAAGAGATGGTGCGTAGTAGAAAAGAGTCATAACTGCTCTTGTTCTTCTGCCAAGCTCGTTAATAAGCCAGGCAAAGAACAAAGACATAATGTAACCACCGGGACCGATAATAACTGCAAAGAATAAGGTGTTCTTAAAAGCAGTCATAAAAAGATCATCTGCAGTAAAGAGCCTGATATAGTTATCAAAACCAATAAACTGTGGAGGCTCAAGTACGTTAAAGTAAGTTAAACTGTAGTACATTGCAACGCCAACAGGAAGAATTGTAAACACTGCAAATACTAAAAGGTAAGGAAGCATGAATAAATACAGGCTGCCGTTTTTGCGCATTTCTTTGAACTGATATTTTAACCAATCTCTGAAAAACGCTTTGTTTTTAGCCTTGGTTTCACTATTAGCCATTATTCTACCGCCTTTCCTGTCATTTGTTCAATCTTATCCTTAAACTCATCGCGCTTACGGTCAATTTCACGGTCAATCTTGCTTACGTATTCAACGAATGTTGTATTAGGATCTGCTGCTGCGTTGTTAATAACCTCTTTCCAAGCAAACTCAATATTACGTGCTGTGTAATATCCGCCCGGAACCTGAGGAATTGCATTTGAATACTTCCACTGTTCCTGAATCATATTCATAGATTTCTTATCCCATGGAAGTCTGGACATTGCTTTAAGGTTTGCAGTCTGATAACGCGCTGCTGCACCAAGCAAACTTTCAATTTCTGTACCGAAACGATACTGTGCATCTTCACCTGTCCACCACTTCATAAAGCTCCAAGCACGTGCAATTCTGTTTCTGCCTTCTTCTGTTGTTGAATCAATTGAAAGCATTACGCAACCTGCTGTGTTACTTGCACAGGAGTGGTCAACTACTTTATTACCGTTTTCATCATAAAGGGTGTTTCCATTTGCATCGGTTTTAACAGTACCGGGAACAAGAGAGAACTCCCAAAGGCCCTGAATTTCAGGTGCGAAAACTGCAAGCTGTGAATACTGGCTGTAACTTGCTACACCAACCGGAACTTCACCGGTACGGAAACGGTTAGCAAAGTCATAAGTATTGGGAAGATTATATAATGTATAGAATTCTGTCCATTCTTTAAATGCATCAAGTGCTGCATCTGATGTTAAATCTGTTGAGGAACGATCTTCGTTATAATACTGACCGCCCTTCTGGTAAAGAAGCATTGCAAATGATAAGTTACCTGAACCAACTGCACCAACAATCGGAACCGGCATAGCAAAGGTCATTTGCTGGTTCTGAAGATGACCGATAATGTTATATACGTCATTCCAGGTTTCCGGTGGCTCTAATCCAATTTCTTCAAGAATATCTGTACGATAGAAGGTCATGAAGAAATCTTGTGTTTCGGGAACTGCATATATACCGTTACCAAATGTAAAGGGCGCTACTGCACTGGCGGCAAAGCGTTCTGTATTTTGGAGAACTTCTTTATAATCAGGGAACAACTCTTCGTTTGCTAAATTCATAACTGCGCCACGGAATGCATAGTTAACAGCGTCAACAGCTCCACGGGCAAGACATATTTCAGGACCGATACCTGAAAGAACTGATGGTAAAAGTGAACCACCTGCAACAAGACGTGTGCTTACGATAATACCTGTTTGTGTTGTATACATATCATCAATAAGCTGTTTAAGAATTGTTGCGTTATCACGAGAACCTGTAAGACCTGCGCCTGTTTCAAGCCAAACTACTACGGGATCTTGACCATCTACTGAAACGGTACCGCCGATGTTATCGTAATCTTCAGTAAAGGAAGCAATAAATGCACGAAGTTCGTGTAATGCCTTTGCAAAGAATGTTGCATCTGCCTTTGGCATGCTTGTTCCTTCAATATAATCCTTGCTTGCAACTACGAAATAGTCAAGTTCAAGAGGATTCTGGCTCATATCATTGATCCAGGTACCCATAGCGGCGATAGCATCTTTATAGTTTGTAAATAAAGATGCAACTTGGTTATGGTCTTCATTCATTCTTTCAAGTAAAAGAATCATACTCTTTAAGCTTGAAAGCTGAGCTGAAATACCACGGTTTTCGCCTGTATCGTAGATTGAAATGAATTCCTGTTCAAGTGTAACAAGATTATCATATTCATCCTTAAGAATCTTGATGGCATCAGGAACCATTGTATTAAGCATATAGTTTGCATTAAGGTCAGGTGATGGACCTGTGATCATAAGAACACGCCTGTAAGCATAGTTAAGTTGTGAAAGGCTACGTTCTGCTTTAGCTAAAAGATCACCCATCTGACCTAACGTGGTTTCAAGACGGATTGTATTTGCACCTTCGTTAAGGTAGAAATACATGTATTCATCAACTATTTTATTGCCCTGTTTATCAAGTACATATTCACCTTTTTCATTTGTCTTATATGTTGCCGGTGTATACATCTTGAAGTTATTGCTGTACTGGAATGTAAGTGTGCCTACTTCCTCACAGGGCTGAACACCGTTGATGGTAAGCTTACGTGTTGTATGCATACCGCTTAATGTGTTCTGGCGAGCCTTAAAGCTAATTGCATAAAGACCTGCTTCATCAACGTTTACAGTCCACTGAATCCAATCGTTAGGAGCCTGCCACTTATCTGCACCGATTGTATTGTAACGAATCTTTGCATGGTGATAAGGTACTGTTGATGGAGATGATCTATCAGAAATAGCATAAAGCGTTGGTGATGATTTAAGGATATAGTATGTAGGATCCTTTGTTGCATCATAGCTTGTTGCATCATCAGGATCAATATAGTTGTTATACTGATTTACAAACACATTACTTTTGCCTGTAAGGAATGTTTGGAACTGCTTTGAATTATAAGCATTAAGATCCTCACTAAGTACACCAGGGTTGTGAAGACCTTCTGCCTGAACAAAAAGTACGTTATCATCACCCTGTACATGCTTATAGCCTTTAGCATCGTATTCCTTTTTAAGTTCAGAATAAGTGGGTGCTGAAGCTATC
>JAZSPY010000055.1:0-1632 GCA_045537705.1 Clostridia bacterium | reverse complement strand
AGATAAAATTGCAATGGTTCATATTGCCCAAGATAAAACTGAACGTAAATTTACATTTGGCGAACTTAAACGTGCAAGTTCACAAACAGCCAATTACTTTAAATCACTTGGCATCAAAAAGGGCGATAAGGTAATGCTTATCTTAAAACGCCACTATCAGTTCTGGTTCGCAATGATTGCACTTCATAAAATCGGTGCTATTGCAATTCCTGCAACCAATCAGTTAAAAGAACACGATATTACTTATCGTTTCAATAAAGCAAACATTAAAATGATTATCTGTACTTCTGATGGCATCGTTGCTGATGAAGTTGATAAGGCAGCAAAACTCAGCCCATCAGTTGAAACTAAAATTATCGTTGGTAAAAACAGAGATGGCTGGCATAATTTTGATGAAGAATACAGCCTTTACACAGGTAAGTTTGATAGATGCGAAGAAACACCTTGCGGCAGCGATCCAATGCTTATGTATTTTACTTCAGGTACAACAGGCAATCCAAAAATTGCAATGCATAACTACAAGTACCCATTAGGCCACTTTATAACGGCAAAATATTGGCACTGTGTAAATTCAGATGGCTTGCATCTTACCGTTGCTGATACAGGCTGGGCAAAAGCAGCTTGGGGTAAACTTTACGGACAATGGCTTTGTGAAGCAGGTATCTTTGTATACGATTTTGATCGCTTTGATGCTAATGATATTATGCCAATGTTCAAAAAGTACGGTATCACAACTTTCTGTGCACCGCCTACTATTTTAAGAATGATGATTAAACAGGATCTTTCTAAGTTTGATCTTTCTACCATTGAACATATGTCCACAGCGGGCGAAGCCTTAAACCCTGAAGTTTTCAGGCAGTTTGAAAAAGCAACAGGGCTTCAGATTATGGAAGGCTTTGGTCAAACCGAAACAACGGTTGCCTTAGCAAACCTTGCAGGTACAAAAGCAAGATTAGGCTCAATGGGTAAGCCTGTTCCGCTTTACGATATCCAACTTCTTGATAGCGATAATCAGCCTGTTCAGGTTGGTGAAGTTGGTGAAATTTGTATCAATATTTCTCAGGGTACGCCTTGCGGATTATTTAACGGATACTATACCGATACTGAAAAAACCGATGAATGTATGCACGATGGTTTCTATCACACCGGTGATACTGCCTGGCGTGATGAAGATGGTTATTTCTGGTATGTTGGTAGAGTGGATGACGTTATTAAGTCTTCCGGTTACCGTATCGGTCCTTTTGAAATTGAAAACGTTATTATGGAACTTCCTTACGTTTTAGAATGTGGCGTTTCACCTGAACCTGATGAGGTTCGTGGTCAGGTAGTTAAAGCAAGTATCGTGCTTGTTAAAGGTACTGAAGCTACTGATGAATTAAAGAAAGAAATTCAAGAATACGTTAAGCAACGTACTGCACCATACAAATATCCCCGTGTTGTTGTGTTCAGGGATGAACTTCCTAAAACAACAAGCGGTAAAATTCAAAGAAACAAATTGTAATTGGAGTGTGTTATTATGAAATACGAAATTAAAATAACAAAAACCACAGAACCTAAAATGAAGCCACAGGATGAATCAAAGCTTGGCTTTGGCAAAGTTTTTACTGATCATATGTTCATTATGGATTATAA
>JAZSPY010000063.1:0-2957 GCA_045537705.1 Clostridia bacterium | reverse complement strand
TTAAAATGAGGTGTTAAAATGAGTGATAAAAAGAAATCCTTTTTAAACGGTGCACTGATTCTTGCAGTAGCAGGGCTTATTTGCAAGGTTATTGGTGCAGTATATAAAATTCCTTTAAGAAACTTTATAGGCGAAGAGGCTATGGGTATTTATGCAAGTATCTACCCTATTTACACCTTTTTGCTTATTTTTTCTACTTCCGGTATTCCTACCGCAATTTCAAAGCTTGTTGCCCAGGAAAGAAGTAAAGGTAATTTATCAGGTGCACATAAGGTATTTTTAACAAGCCTTAAGATGCTTTTGATAATCGGAAGCATCACTACGCTTTTGATGCTTATAGGCTCACCTTTACTTGCCGATATTCTTAAAGTTGATTCATGGCATCCTGTTGCGGCAATAGCGTTTTCCCTTTTGTTTGTTTCCCTGCTTTCTGCGTATCGTGGATATTATCAAGGTATGCAAAATATGGTACCTACTGCCATAACGCAGCTTATTGAACAAATAATTAAACTTTTAGCCGGCTTCTTTTTTGCTATCCGATGGATTAAATACGGTCCCGCAATAAGTGCCGCGGGTGCGCTTTTAGGCATCACGATTTCTGAATTATTTGCGTTTTTAACTATCTTTTTAACTTATCAGAAAGATAAAAAGAAAATCCTTACCTTTAAAGATCACAACGATAAATCACAACAGTTTATAAAAAGCCTGTTAGCCATAGCCATTCCTATGACTATCGGCGGCGCAGTTAAGCCTTTAGTTGATATTATTGATTCTGTAATGGTGAAAAATCTGCTTGAATCCTACTTTAACTACCCCGTTGAATATATCAATGCCCTTTACGGATTTTTAAAGAACGATTGCGGAACTTTAATCAATATGCCTTCCGTTTTAACTGTTGCGCTTTCTATGGCACTTGTGCCTGCGATAAGTGAAGCGCTTACTTTAGGTAGTGAAAGCAGCGAAGTTAAAAGCATAAGTGCAACAGGTATTAAACTTTCGCTTGTTATTGGGCTTCCTTGTTCAGTTGGCCTTTTTACTTTAGCAAAAGAAATACTTTCTCTATTATACGTTTACATTACAAAAGATCACGGCGGAATAATTTTTACAGGTACCGACAAGCTTATAACCACAGGCCATTTTATGATGATACTTGCCTTTGGTGTTTTGTTTTTATCTTTAATTCAAACCTCAGCAGGAATCCTACAGGGTATGGGCAAGGTTGCCATTCCTGTTATTAACCTTGGAATCGGTATGATTGTTAAAATTATTATGAATATCGTTTTGATACCTATTCCTTTCTTAAACATTTACGCAGTACCAATCGGCACAGTAACCTGTTACGCTATTGCGGCTGTTTTAGATCTTATATTCGTTTATAAACATACGAAGATGAGATTAAGAATTTCTGAAGTGTTAAGACCTATTGGTGCTTCTTTGTTAATGGCAATATCAGTTTATATTGTAAAATTTATTTTTAGTTCGCAACTTTTAATTGGCGGAACAATATCAAAAGCAATTACCGCTTTTATAATTTTAATTGCCGTTATCGTTTACTTTATCGGCATTTGTATCTTTAACGTTTTTGATGAAAACGATCTTAAATTTATGCCCGGTGGCAAAAAGATTGAAAAACTTCTTAAAAAGGTAGGCGTTAAAATTCGCCCAACGGTATTATAATTATGGTTCTTGTTGTAGGTACAGGTTCAGGAAAAAAGGAAAACCTTACTCTTGATGCGTTTAACGCTATAAAAAACGCAAAAACTCTTGTGTTAAAAACTGAAAAAATGCCTGTTACTCAGTTTCTAAAAAACGAAAACATCCCCTATTCAACACTTGATTTTATTTATGAAGAAGCTTTAGATTTTGACGATCTTAACAATAAAATCGCAGAATATTTATCTTCCCTTTCCGGCGTTACTTATCTTGTGCACGGTTCAGGGCTTGATGATACTTCTGTTAGGGAAATTAAAGATAAGAAGATTATTCCCGGTGTTTCTTTAAATGATTGTGCCCTTGCTTTTTTAAACGTTTCAACAGATGCAAAGCATTATACTTCCTTTGAAATATTAAACGGCGTTTTACCATCTTCACACGTTGATAATATAATCACCTGTATTGATTCAGAGTTACTTGCAAGTGATCTTAAATGTGTTTTAGCAGAAGTTTTTGGCGATGAATATCCTATTTCTTTCTATTGTGAAGATTTTAACGGTGTTCAAAGTAAAAAGGATATTTTGCTTTATCAACTTGATATGCAGGAAAATTATAATCATACTGCAAGCATTTTTATAAAAAAACCTGAATTTGATAAAGTATATAAATACGATTGCCATCACTTAATAGAAATTATGGATAAACTTTGTGCAAGAGACGGTTGCCCTTGGGATTCTGAGCAAACCCACGCTTCACTTACCCCATATCTTATTGAGGAAGCTTACGAAGTTGCCGATGCCATTGAAAAAGACGATTTTTACAGTTTATATGATGAACTTGGCGACGTTTTATATCAAGTGGTTTTTCATGCTTGTATTGGCAAAAAATGCGGTGAATTTGATTTTAACGACGTAACTGATGCTATAAGCAAGAAAATGATTCACAGGCATCCGCAGATATTTAAAAACGAAGAAATCATCGGTTCACTTAACGACCACTGGGAAAAGATAAAAAAAGAAGAAAAGGGACTAAACTCAACTTACGAAGTTTTAAAAGACGTTCCTGAAAATATGGCCGCCCTGTTGCGCGCCCAAAAAATACTAAAAAAAGCGGAAAAAGCAGGATTAAAAATATCAGATCCTACCAATAATATAATTGAAATTTTAAACAAAAACACCCCTTTAACCGAAGAAGATATCGGCGATATTTTACTTTTTACAGTTGACCTTGCAAAAGAAAATAATATCGTTTCTGAGCTTGCTTTACACAAAAAAATGAAAGCATTTATTGAAAAACAAGCAAAA
>JAZSPY010000068.1:0-4813 GCA_045537705.1 Clostridia bacterium | reverse complement strand
GTTCAATATCGTTTATTGAAGCAAAAACACGATCAGTAAGAAATTCAATCACGGTATCCTTGTAAATATAAAACGGGGGATTACTTTTTAAATCAATGGATTTATTAAAAAACAAAGTCAGATAGACTCTATTATTATGTTGTTTGAATACAGGAGCACTCCAGGAATTATCCTGCCAAACCTTAAAAATATTGGGAATACCACTACCTAATCTGTTAGTATTAAAGGCAAGGCTTAATAATTTTAAAATAAGAGGGTTTCTTGGTGCAGAAACGCCACCTTCCAATGCATCATCAATGCTTATTTTAAAACTACCACTATTTGAAAATTCAATATAATCTGAAGTTATTTCAATATTTATACCACCACTAACGGTGTAATCATTATTTGTAATAGCATTGATAACAGCTTCTGCAAAACATTCAACAACAGCATCATCAAAATTAAAACTACTTAAATATCTGCAGATATTAAGATAAAAATCAAAAAGATTTTCTTTGATTTCTACATTATTTAAAACAATTTTGTAATTTGGAAATTTGCTTTTAATTAAAGAATATTTACCAAGAACAAGAAATGCGGCATTTGTTAATTTATCGTTTTGTTTAATCAAAAATGTATCATCACTGCCGGTACTGTTATTTGTTTTAAGCAAATTAAATATATCAACGGTTTCACTATTTAAGGCAGTTTCATCATAATCAGAAGTTATAAAATCAAAAGTTGCTTTTTTTGATTGCTCAATAAGTTTTTTTACTTGTTCGGGGGGAAGGCGAAAATCACCTTCACCATTGCGTATATAGGTGCTGTTTAAAGGTTCCTTATCAATAAAAACAGGAATTTCCCAAAATTGTCCACGGGGAACCGATATCACAACTATTTGTTTACCTTTTATTTCCTGAATGCTTATATTATTTTTTGTAAGAATATTTGCACTTACCCTGCCTTTGTTGTTTAATAAGGTAATAAATTCATCAATAAGCTTCTGTGCATCAGGCAAATCAATGGGGTGTAAAGATTTATCGTTATGCTCCTCAACACCAAGCAAAATAACACCGCCCAAAGTGTTGGCAAAAGCGGAATAAGTTTCCCATATGCTTTTTGGCAAACCGCCTAAAGCACGTTTTGCTTCAATGCGATTATTTTCTTTGTATTTTTCTATAGCATAAAAATCAATCATAACAATCTCCTTGAAAACATTTTAACACACTATAATGTATGTTTCAAGAAAAATATGGTTGAATAACCTTTGGCGCTATGGTAAAATATATTTAAGGAGTGATGAAAATTGGCAGTTAGGCTTAATGAAAACAAAGAAATCGTTCAGAATATTAAAGAAGGATTAAAGAAAAAAGGCGGTTACTGTCCTTGCAGGATACAGATAACCGAAGATAATAAATGTATGTGCAAGGAGTTCCGCGAGCAGATCAACGATCCGGATTTTGAAGGCTATTGTCATTGTATGCTCTATTATAAATCAAAAGATTAAAAAAAGACTTCTCATTTTTTGAGAAGTCTTTTTTTATTATTCTTCGTCTAAATGGGCTGCAGCTTCAGCCTGAATTTCAGGATCATAGGAAAGTATAGGTGAAACGTCTTTGTTCTTAACTTTACGGTCAATGTAGTTCTTTGTAATCTTAACAACAAGGGGGCAAAGAATAAGAACACCGATAAGGTTAGGAACCATCATAAGACCGTTAAAGGTATCTGAAATATCCCATGCAAGTGAAGATGTAAGTACTGCACCAAAGATAATTGTAATAACGTGGATTATTCTGAAAATAAAGGTTGTTTTTGCACCGAAAAGATATTCCCAGGCTTTTGAACCGTAGTGTGACCAACCAAGTACGGTGGTAAAAGCAAATAAGAACATGGCAATAGCAACAAAACGCTGACCGATATTGCCCCAATGGAACACTTCGTTAAATGCACCGCCAACTAACGTTGCATCAGAAAGACCTTCTGCAACCTCACCTGTTACAGCGTTAAAAACACCGCCGTTAAGACCGCCGGAAGTAAGAACAACCAAAGCAGTCATTGTGCAAACTACCATTGTATCAGCAAATACTTCAAAGATACCCCACATGCCCTGTTTAACGGGTTCTTTAATGCTTGAGTTTGAGTGTACCATAACTGAGGAACCAAGACCTGCTTCGTTTGAGAAAACACCACGCTTAAAGCCGTTTGTCATAGCAATAATAACGCCACCGATACCGCCGCCAACAAAAGCTTCGGGCTTAAATGCATTTACAAAAATTGCTTTAAATGCAGGGATGATAGCATCGTAATTGATACCGATAATTACAAGGCTTCCTAAAATGAAAAGTACAACCATAAAAGGAACGATTTTTTCTGCAACGTTTGCAATACGTTTAACACCGCCTAACGTGATAATAGCGGTAAGAATCATAATTAAAACGCCTAAAATCACGTTGTAAAGTGAAATGGTACCATCAAAAAGCATAATGCTTGAAAGTGCAGAAATATCAAATGCAGATGAAACGTTGGCAACAATTTTGTTAACCTGTCCCATGCTACCGATACCAAATGAAGCAAGCATAGTGAAAATACAGAAAATAACTGCTAAAACTTTACCAATCCATTTGCAACCTTTTTTAGCGCCAAGGCCGTCCTGTAAATAATACATAGCGCCGCCGGACCATTCGTTATTTTCGTTTTTACGGCGATAATATATACCTAATGTGTTTTCTGCAAAGTTGGTCATCATACCAAAGAAAGCGGCAATCCACATCCAGAAAACAGCACCTGCGCCACCAATACAAATAGCAGCGGCAACACCGGCGATATTACCTGTACCAACTGTTGCGGCTAATGCAGTGCAAAGTGCCTGGAAAGGTGAAATAGTACCCTTTTCTTTGCGATGGCGAATAACCTCTTTTGAAAACATGCTTCCAATTGTGTTTTTCCACCAATGTCCAAGTCGGCTCACTTGGAAAAATTTTGTGCAGGTAGTAACGATAATACCTGTTCCGATCAACAATGCAAGGCCCCAAACGCCCCAAACAACACTGTTGATACTGCCGTTGATTTCAGCAATTTTGTCAAACATAACAATTCTCCTTTAAAATAAAATAGCCGAGTACTTTAAAAAAGAACTCGGCAAAAATATACGTTAATAAAATTACCTTTGTCCTTTTGCCTGAGAGATTAGCGAAAGAATTTTCGCTTTGCACCTTCGGCACCCAATTTAATGGGGTTCTCCAAAGTTCTGTCAGAATTACAGTCCTCATCCTTAAAAAAGGAAACCTGAGAGTGTTACTCCTTCGGTAGTTAAAAAACTTTTCCTGTAACCGTCACACAGAAATATTTAATTTTGATGTATTATATATCCCAATTAAAAATTTGGCAAGCGAATTTTAATGATTTTTGTAAACTTTTTGTTACATATCACTTTTAGTAAAGTGGTAATATTGACACCCCAAATAGCCAAATGCTATAATAATGTAAAGAAAGGAGCTAATTTTATGAAAAAAATCGTAGCTTTATTATGTCTGATTTTACTGTTTACAGGTTGCAATAATGAAATTATTGAAGAGAATCCACAGGGGAATATAGCTAAAGAAGATATAGTTGTGTTTTCAAAAAAATTTACCTGTCACGAACGCCCATTAGAAACACCTGCGCCTGAAGATTTGCCTGAAGGTAGCGTTGTTTATGATGATGAGGGATCTTTCAGACCACGTAATCAGGAGAATTTACATATAAACTCATTTTTATACACAAAACTTAATCTTACCGAGATAGATTATATATATGAAGGCGATATATTTTTTGAAACTTATGAAAATGCTTGCGAATGGATTTCAACACTATATGAAGCAGAGAAACTTTCTAACGCTGGTAAAATGAAAGCAAATATACAGCATAGATATTATCTGTTAAATGAACAATGTAAAAATTACGTTGAAAATGAATTTGTTGATAATCATATTTTAGATATGTATCATAGTGATGATGTTGAAAACTGTATGTTGAATTATGTATATGAGGGCAGAAAATTTGATTTTACAAGATATATAACAACTTATACCGATAATGAAGGAAATAGTTATTACGGAATAACAGCAGAAGTAAAATTTAATTCGCTTTTATATTCACGAGTAAGGCAAATGCCGTATTACGTAACGTCACGTGATATGCAAACAGGTTTTTACGTTGAAGTAATTTTTGATGAAAATCATAAGATTGCAGGCTGGCAGGAAGAATATTTTAAACACAGCGAAAATCAAAAAGTTTATTCAAAAAGGTATGTTATTTCACCTAAAGGCGTAGAAAAAGAGAAGATGCCTGATTATTTTGAGGTTATTCTTGATGATAGCGCTTATGGCAGGCAATCGGCAGAGGTTGTTCCGCAGAAAAAGGAAATGGCAGGGTTTGTAAAGGATTTAATATATATATTAAAAGATACACCTACAAGCGATTTTAATGAGCATACTTTTGATTCATTAAAATCAAGGTGCAGTGATAAACTTGTAAATTCTACTGAAATAATGGCTTTTTATGATGAGTTTATTTCAGATATTAAAAAGTATAACGTAGATTTTGAATTTGGACCGCTTTATTTAGAAAGTCTTGAAAACAATATTCAGGCAGTATGGTTATTTAAAAATTCAATATACGGTGATATGTATAGTTTTCAAACAGGCGGGCTTATAAAGACAGGCTCACAGGAATTTAATGATAAATATGGTTTAAGGCAAGATGAATATAGCTTTGATGCAGAGCTGTATTTTGCAATAGAAGATAAAAAAGTATATTTTATCGGCGCTGTATTAAATAATTATTATGTGTT
>JAZSPY010000094.1:0-20927 GCA_045537705.1 Clostridia bacterium | reverse complement strand
AATAAGTTTATCTAAAACACCGTAAACAAGTGCAACAATAAACCCTTTATCCCTTTGATCAAACTCATTTAATGCATTTTTAAGGGTAAGGTTTGCGTATTTTTTATTTTGAATAATATCATCAAGCAATAAAAATGCTTTAAGTCTTGCTTTATCTTCACTCATTTGTTAAAAAATCAGCCTTTAATTTATTTCCCACAAAATACGTTTTTGCATCCATTGATTTTTTCCCGGGAAACTGTAAAACATCAATAGAGATTACACCATCGCCTGTTGCAACCTTTAATCCTTGCTTATTATCAGCACAAAGCACCGTACCCGGTTTTTTGTTAGTTGTTTCATTAAGTATAGAAACTGAATAAACCTTAACAATTTCTTCTTTATTCTTAAACCAGGCAACAGGCCAGGGATTAAGACCACGAACAAGGTTTTTGATTTCCAAGGAGGTTTTATTAAAATCTATACCACCCATTTTTTTATCAAGCATAGGATAATGTGTTGCTTTATCGTGATCCTGCGGTGTTCTTGAAAGTTTACCTTCTTCTAAAAGTTTAAGAGTTTCAATTAATGTTTTGGCACCTAAAACAGAAAGCCTATCAAAAAGTTCGCCCGCTGTTTCATTTTCGCCAATTTTTATGGTGTTCTGATGAATGATATCACCGCAATCAACACCGATATCAGTATACATAGTGGTAATGCCTGTTTCTTGTTCACCATTGATAACTGCCCATTGTATAGGTGAAGAGCCCCTGTATTTAGGTAAAAGAGAGCCGTGAACGTTAATGCATCCTAAAGGAGCAGTTTCAAGGTTTTCCTTTGATAAAATCTGGCCAAAGGCGCAAGTAATCATTAAATCAGGCTTTAAATCTTTTAAGATTTTAGCGTTTTCTTCAGTTCTGATTTTTTCAGGCTGAAAAACAGGAATATTATAAGAAAGCGCACATTCTTTTACAGGAGAAAACTGCACCTTATTACCCCTGCCCTTTGGTCTGTCAGGCTGAGTAAAAACAGCAGTAACGTTATATCCGTTTTCTATTAAAGCTTGTAATGAAGGTACTGCAAAATCAGGTGTACCTAAAAAAACTATATTCATCAATCTTCCCTACCGCAATTTGTTGCTTTATCAGTAAATAAAATACCGTCAAGATGGTCAGTTTCATGGCAGAAAATCGTAGCAACAAAATCTTGTGCTTTATATTCCATTAAATTTCCTTCTCTGTCATAACCCTGTACAACAACTTTCTTAGGCCTGTCCACGTGACCACGAATACCGGGCACGCTAAGGCAACCTTCAAAACTATCCTGATGTCCCGATTGTTTTACAATTACAGGATTTATCAGTTCAAGCACTTCATCACCTGTATCTACTAAAATTACTCTTCTTAAAATACCAACCTGTGGTGCAGCAAGACCTACACCGTTTGAAACCTTAAGTGTTTCTTGCATATCATCAAGTAATGTAATGATTTTTTCATCAATCTGTTCAACTTCACGGCATCTTTTTTTAAGAAGCGGATCGTTATCTTTTACAATATTTCTAATTGCCATACTTTTCACCTCAAAACAAGTTAACGGGATTTAATTGTATATCGCAATACAAATCCTTAGATGCAATACCATTGATTGCATCAAATAATTTATCAATAAATTCATCAATACCATCAAATTCTTTTAATTTAATTAAAACGTGATGACGATACATTTCTTGAAGCCTGCCAATAGGAGCTTGTGCCCTTTCTGAATAAAGCACGTTATCACCTAAAGGTTTAAGCATATTTTTTATAATATCATAAGCTTTAAGGGATGCGTTATATGCTTTTTCAGCATCTTCACAAACGTAAAGAATCCTTATTATCCTTGCAAAAGGCGGATACCACATTGCTTTACGTTGTTCAATTTCCTGTTCAAAAAAACTTTTATAATCGTGATTTTTTGCACATTCAATTACAAAATGTTGCGGTGAATAAGTTTGCACAACAACTTTGCCTGAATTTTCTGCTCTCCCTGCACGGCCGGAAACTTGAGTTATCAATGAAAAAGTTCGTTCCCTGCTACGATAATCAGGCATTCTTAACATACCATCTGCCGCAATAACACCAACAAGCGTTACTTTTGGAAAATCGTGCCCTTTAGCAATCATTTGTGTGCCAATCAAGACTTGGGCACTGCCATCAGAAAGTTGTTTTAACAAGTGGTAATGTGCATCCTTACCCCTTGTTGTATCAATATCCATTCTTACCGTTTTTTTATCAGGAAATAACTTTAAAAATTCTTCTTCAACCTTTTGTGTTCCTGCACCAAACTGTTTTATAAATTTACTGCCACAGCTTGGGCAAACTTTAGGCATAGGAATCTCATAACCACAATAGTGGCAACGAAGTTTATCAACGTTGTTGTGATACGTTAACGAAACGTCACAATTTTCGCAGGTTATAGTTTCACCGCATGCCCTACACATAACAAAACTTGAATATCCCCTGCGATTTAAAAACAACATTATCTGTTGGTTTTTGGATAATGTAAGGCACATTTCTTCGTAAAGTTCTTGCGAAAAAATGGTTCTGTTACCTTTTGCAAATTCATCAGTCATATCAACAACTGATACAGGTGGCATCTCCCTGCCGTTAGCTCTTCTTAACATTTCAAGCAGTTTAAATTCACCTTGCTGCATTTTATAATACCTGTTAACAGAAGGTGTTGCACTGCCTAAAACAATAGGACATTTATTGTATTTTGCCCTTTCAATAGCAACTTCAATTGCATCGTATCGTGGATGAGTTTCGGAAATATAAGACGCTTCGTGTTCTTCATCAACAATAATAATGCCAATATTTTTAAGTGGTGCAAAAATAGCGCTGCGAGCACCGATAACAATACGCGCTTGCCCTGTTAAAATACGTTTCCATTCATCATAGCGTTCACCAATACCAAGTGCACTATGTAAAATCGCAACGCCATCACCTAATTTTTTACGAAAATTAAGTACCATTTGCGGTGTTAAAGAAATTTCAGGAACAAGAACAACTGCTGTTTTATCTGTTTGCGCAGTTATTTTATTTATTGCCTGCATATAGACTTCAGTTTTACCGCTACCTGTTACACCATGAAGCAAAAAGGGTGTAAAACGATCTTTATTATCAATAATTTCTTGTAAAACTTCTGCTTGTTTACGATTAAGGTTTAACCATGGTGCTTTTTCAGGAGCAATATCAAGATAAGGTGAACGAATTGCTTCTTCTTTATACTCTTCAACCAAGCCCTGAAAAATTAGCTTTTTTAATGGCTCATAACAACCATTAACTATCTGATTAAGCCTTGATTTTTCCATATCACCATACTCAGCTAAAACAGAAACGATACGATGGGCTTTACTTCCCGGCTTTAAGGAACCCAAAACCACATCAGTCTGCTCCTTAGAAGCAGACAGTTTTATCATTTGTATATATTTAGTTTTAACTTTGCCTGAACGCACCTGTGCAGGTATAAAAAGCCTTAATGCATCCGCCATAGTAGTGTGATACTGTTTTTTAATCCACTTGGCAAGATGAATCTGTTCATGGTTGATTGAAGGTACTTCATCAAGACACGAAAATATAAACTTGATTTTATCTAAAGGCACATCGGTTTCGTTTGTTAATGAAATAACAAAACCTTCAATATTGCCTTGCCTGCCAAATGGCACAAGAACCCTCATACCAACTTCAATATTAAGTGCTTCAGGTATAGCGTATGTAAAAATCTTGTCAACGTCCTGATTTAAAACGTCAACAATAACAGAAGCATATCTCATTCTTTTTCAGGAACAAGAATATCCTCTTCAAATTCTTCAAGAGCCTGTAAAACTGGTTTAAATTCTTCGTTTACTTCTTTTAAATCAACTAACATTCTTGCTCTTTTAGCAACAACGGAAGAAAGTGCATACTTACATGATACTTTTGACTGTGTTTTTTGGCTAACTGGTTTGTACATTTTCATTCTCCTTTTATTTTACCAAGTTTTTTATTTTATCACTATTTCGTACCGTAAGGTTTTTTTCGGCACTGATAATATCTTCAATCTTTTTAACGGTTTCATTAAGATCATCGTTGATTACAGCGTATTTATACTCATCAACCCTTAAAATCTCTTCTTTAGCAAGTAAAAAACGTTCTTGTATAAGATCTTCGCTTTCCCTACCCCTGCCACGAAGCCTTTTCAAAAGTTCTTGTAAGCTTGGTGGCGAAAGGAATATTCCAATACTTTCAGGATATCTTTCTTTAACGTTTTTTGCACCGTTCATTTCAATTTCAAGTAAAACGTCATACCCCATATCAAGCTGATCAAAAACGTATTTTTTAGGGGTTCCATAATAATTGCCTGAATATCCCTGATTATATTCCAACAATTCATCATTTTTAATCATATCTTCAAACTGTTCTTTGGAAATGTAAAAATACGTTACGCCATCAACTTCACCAACACGTTGTTCCCTTGTGGTTGCTGAAATTGAAAGTTTTAAATTTTTATCTCTTTCCAAAAGCATATTGCAAACGGTTCCTTTGCCGCAGCCTGAAGGACCACTTAAAACAAACAATCTACCTTTACTCATCATAATCACCTAACGTTATTCAATGTTCTGTATCTGTTCGCGAAGTTTTTCAATTTCGCCTTTAGCGGTAACTACAAGTTTAGCAATATCGGCATTAACAGATTTTGATCCGATAGTATTGATTTCACGATTTAATTCCTGAATAAAGAAATCAAGTTTTCTACCCATTTCACCATCAGAATTCATATAATCAAGCATATTGTTGATATGTGTTTCAAGGCGGACAAGTTCTTCATCAATCGCAATTTTATCTGCATAAATGGCGATTTCCTGATGAAGTCTTTGTTCATCAAGCTTATTATCACCTAAAAGATCATCAAGCCTTTTTTGTAATCTAATTGCATAGTCTTCAAGATTATTTTCTGAAAGTTGTTCAATTTCTTTTGAAATTTCAAAAATATGATTTAACTTAATCTTAAGATCGGCACCGATTTTTTCACCCTCAGTATTTCTTGTTCTATTAAGGGCGCCTGCTGCTTGTTCAAGCGCCTGAAGCATAAGATTTAAAACGGCTTCATTATCATCATCGCATTGGGTAATATTTAAAACGTCAGGCATCCTTGCAACGTCAGAAACACGCATATTGTTTTCAAAGCCAAGTTCACCGATTTCTTTAAATGCATTTGCATACTGCAGAACAAGAGCCTTGTCCACAGTAATAAGTTTTGCATCTTCACGAGTATTATGGTATGTAACGTTAACTTCAATATGGCCCCTTGCAATATATTTGCCAATTGCCTTACGAAGTTCTTCTTCTGCAAACATCAAAATTCTTGGTGAACGGATGTTTATATCTAAAAACCTGTGATTAACCGATTTAAGTTCAAGAGTTATTTCTCTGCCATCAAAAGCGACTGTTGCACTTCCATAGCCTGTCATACTATTCAAGCCAAATTTCCTCCTAAATATATTTATTTATATATTTTATCACAAAATAATATATAATTCAAGCATTTTTAACCGTTAATAAGGGCAAAAAAAGTATCTTCATCCATAATTTCTATACCTAATTTTTGTGCCTTTTCTTTTTTACTGCCTGCTTTTTCACCAGCAATAAGAATATCTGTTTTTTTGCTTACAGAACTTTGTACTTCGCCACCTAAAGAAGTGATAATATCACCTGCTTCATCCCTTGTAAAACGTTCTAATTTACCTGTAAGCACTACGCCTTTACCGCTGAAATAACTATCAGTAATTACTTCTTGTTCATCTTTAGGTTTAACGCCTTTATCCAAAAGATTATCAATAAGTGTGCTTTCGCTATTTAAAAAATCAAGAATACTTTCTGCAACGATTTCACCAATATCGCCAATTGCCATTAAACTTTCTTTAGTTGCCAAACGAAAGTTATCAAGTGTTTTATAATTTTTCGCAAGATCCCTGGCAGTCTTTTTACCAACGTTTAAAATACCAAGAGCAAAAATAAACGAAGAAAGATCAATATCCTTGCTTTTTTCTAATGCATCAAGAAGATTTTTTGCTTTTTTATCCTGCCAACCTTCTAACTTAACCAATTCTTCAAATCGTAAATCATAAAGCATTGCAACGTTTGAGATATTATACTCTTCAACAAGCTGACCAGCAGTTTTATCACTTAAAAATTCAATATCCATTGCATCACGAGAAGCAAAATGGGCAATCTTGGCTACAATCTGCGGTTTGCACATTTTATTTGGACAAAAAAGTAACATTCCCCTTTCTTCTAAAGGAGCATTACAGCTTGGGCAGTTTTGTGGAATAACTATTTCTTCACCCTGTTGATTTTCATCAACCACACCCATAATTTCGGGAATAACGTCATTAGAACGCCTTACCCAAACATCAACGTTAAGTTTAACTTTTTTACGTATAATATCCCATTTATTGTTTAGGGTTGCGCGTTTAACCGTTGCACCGCCAATATCAACAGGTTTAAGGTGCGCAGTTGGTGTAACCTTGCCTGTTCTGCCAACATCCCAAACAACGTCAATTAACTTTGTGGGAACTTGCTCAGCATAAAACTTATATGCTATTGCCCATCTTGGAAACTTATCGGTATATCCTAAAAACTCGCGCATTTTGTAATCAGTAACTTTTATAACCATTCCGTCAATCTGAAAATCAAGGTTCTGGCGGTTCGTTTCTGCGCTGTTTATTTCTTCAACAATATCTTTCATGCTGTTAAACGTTTTAAAATAGCTGTTAATAGGCATCTTTTGTTCTTTTAAAAACTCCATTGCTTCAACGCTTGATGAAAAATCTTTACCGTTAATCAATCCGATATTATAAAGAAAAATATCAAGTTTTCTGCTTGCCGTTACTTGTGGATCAAGATTCCTTAAAGCGCCCGCAGCCGCATTACGCGGGTTCTTTAATGGTTCAAGGGCGGTTTCGTTATACTTATCAAAAACTGATTTTTTCATAATGCCTTCACCCTGAACCTGAATTTTACCTGAAAAATCAATATTTAAAGGCAAGCTTCTGATGGTTTTTGCTTGTGCTAATATTCTTTCGCCTTCAATGCCGTTTCCTCTTGTAACAGCATCAACAAGAAGTCCGTTTTCGTAAGTAACGTTTACAGTTAAACCATCAAACTTATATTCAAGTGAAAACTTTGGTTTATCAAAGCCACCTTCTTTAAGTTTTGAAGTAATACGTTCTTCCCAATCAAAAAGTTCTTCAAAACTCTGGGCTTTATCCATTGACCAGAGTTTTGTTTCGTGGGTAACTGATTCAAAACTTTTAATAGGATCTCCACCGACTTTTTTTGTCGGTGAATTATCTAAAACTATCCCTGTTTGTTCTTCTAAAACACGTAGTTCCCTATAAAGAGCATCCCATTCATCATCACTTGCAATAGGATCATCAAGAACGTAGTAATGATAGTTAAGATAATTTAGTTTTTCAACCAGTTCCTTCATTTTTTTCATATCAATCACCAAGAATTTCAAGATTAGCCTGTGCGGCAATTAAGTTTTTGATTCCATTATTTTCAAACGCAACGGTAACCATGGTTTTTTCGTTTAATCCGCTTACGGTAATAATCGTTCCAACACCAAAGCGTCTATGTTTAACGCGCATACCAATTTTCCAATCATTATTTGTTTTTACAGTTGCCGGTTTAGAATAATTGATTGTGCCTAAATTAACGGAAGTACTGAACGAATTTGTGCTTTTAATTGTTTTGGTGCTTCTTGTTGCAGTACCAAAATTATCAAATGCGCCATAATCATCAAAATCATCATCAAAAGAATATTCTTCCCTGCGCTTCATCGTTTTAGGCAGTTTACTTTCAGTAAATTTTTCAGGAATTTCGCCAATAAAACGCGAAACGGGGTTTGCACGGGTTTCACCAAACTGAAAGCGCACCGAAGCATGAAGCATATATAACTTTTTCTTTGCCCTTGTTATACCAACGTAACAAAGCCTACGTTCTTCTTCAAGCTCTTCAGGAGAATCCATTGCGCGAGAAAGCGGAAAGATTCCTTCTTCCATGCCAACCATAAACACGTTATTAAATTCAAGACCTTTTGCCGAATGCAGCGTCATTAAAGTAACTTTACCGTTATTTAAGCCAAAGAAATCATGTTCTTCAGGCTCAGAAACCAATGCGATATTTACAAGATAATCCTGTAAGGTTGCCTCAGGGTTATCATCATAATAACCCTTTGCAGCATTAAGAAGTTCTTTTAAGTTTTCAAGTCTATCCTTTGCCTCGTCACTTTTATCATTTTCATACATTGCTTTAAGGCCTGTTTTATCAAGTAAATATTCAATGAAGTTATATGGTTCCAGAATAAAACTTTGTGCCATTAAATCATCTATAAGTTCACTAAAAGCCTGCACCTTATTACGTATTCTGCCTGAAAGTTCCGAAACGTTATCTGATAATATGGCACCAACCATACTATCGTTACATTTAAAGGCAAGATCACTGATTTCTTTTAAAGCTGAATCGCCTAAACCACGTTTAGGCACGTTAATAATGCGCCTGAAAGCAATTTCATCGTCAGGGTTTGTTAAAACTCTTAAATATGCAATAGCATCTTTGATTTCCTTACGGGAATAGAATGGTTGTCCGCCATAAACTGCATAAGGAATACCGCTGCCTAAAAGCATTTCTTCTAACAAACGTGATTGGCTGTTCATACGGTATAAAACAGCATAATCACTATATTTGCCACCGTTTTTAAAACCTTCTAAAATTTCAGAAACAACAAAGTATGCTTCGCTTCTTCCATCAGAAAGTTCTTCAATTCTGATCTTATCGCCATCACCTTTATCAGACCAAAGATTTTTATCTTTACGGGCCGAGTTATTCTTTATTACTGCATTAGCAGTTTGTAAAATATTATTGGTTGAACGATAGTTTTGCTCTAATTTAATTATCGTGGCATCTTTAAAATCTTTTTCAAACTCACGAATATTTCGGATATCCGCACCGCGCCAGCCGTAAATACTTTGATCATCATCACCAACAACGCAGATATTATTCCAGTATGATGAAAGTTGTTTTACAAGATAATATTGAACCATATTAGTATCCTGATATTCATCAACGTGAATATATCTGAACCGTTTTGAGTACTTTTCAAGAATCTCGGGGAACTTTTTGAACAAAAGTACCGTTTTTATCAATAAATCATCAAAATCAAGGGCGTTTGCCTTTTTCATACGAATTTCGTATTCTTCGTAGATTTTTGCAAAAAGATTTTCTCTTTCATTAGTAGCAAGCTCTTTAAGTTTATTAGGACCTTCAAACTTATTTTTTGCATCGCTTATCACCCAACCGATTTCTTTAGGCGGAAGATCTTTGGTTGAGTATCCGTATGCAGAAACTATTTCTGCTAACAATTTGTTCTGATCATCGTCATCATAAATGGTAAAATCTTTGCTGTATCCGATATTTTCAATTTCACGGCGTAAAACGCGAACGCAAAAAGAGTGAAAAGTTGATATCCAAACGTTGTTTCCTTGATTTAAACAAATGCTTTGAACTCTTTCATTCATTTCTTTGGCTGCTTTATTTGTAAACGTAATTGCAAGTATATTAAATGGCGAAACTTTTTTATCAACAATTAAGTGCGCTATTCTATGGGTTAAAACCCTTGTTTTTCCACTGCCTGCGCCTGCAAGAATTAAAACAGGTCCCTCTAAAATAGTTGCACCTTGCTTTTGCTCGGGATTAAGTTTTGCTTGTTCAATGAATGAGTTTATAGGCATAAATTTCTCCATAATAATATTTTTTATTATTATATCATATATAAAGATAAATGTCACCCCTAAGGCTGAAAAAAATTTATAAACTTTCACAAATAAAACTCATTGCACATAATCTATAAAAGAATCTAAAGGAGGTAAAAAAATGAAACTTAAATTTCTTAGTATCTTGATGCTTTTTGTGATGCTTTCAACTGTTTTTATTGGTTGTAAAGATGATTCACAAACCGTTCTTAAAGTAAACGAAGTTACACATTCCATCTTTTATGCACCATTTTATGCAGCAATTGAGCTTGGTTTTTTTGAAGAAAAAAACATAAAAATTGAATTAACAAACGGTGGTGGCAGTGATAAATCAATGACTGCGCTGATTACCGGGCAGGCAGACATAGGCTTTATGGGACCCGAAACTGCGGTATACGTTTATAACGAAGGGCAACAAGATTATCCTGTTGTTATTGCACAAGTTACCCAACGTGACGGTTCTTTTTTAGTTGGCAAAACTCCTGATAAAAATTTTTCATGGGATAAACTCAAAGGCAAATCCATAATTGGTGGAAGAACAGGCGGTATGCCTGAAATGACGTTAGAATACGCCTTAAGAAAAAACGGAATGGAGCCTAACATAGATCTTACAGTAAGAACTGACGTAAGTTTTGATTTAATGGGTGGTGCATTCTTATCAGGCAACGATGATTACGTTGCGCTATTTGAACCAAGTGCCTCATTAATGGAAATGGCAAATGAGGGTTACATCGTTGCTTCGGTTGGTGCCGAAACCGACTACGTTGCATACACCGCAATGATGGTTACACAAAGTTTTAAAAACAAAAATAAAGAACTTGTTCAGGATTTTGTTAATGCCCTTTATAAAGGTCAGATTTGGGTTAAAGAACATTCCGCTAAAGAGATCGCTGAGGCAATAGCACCTTCCTTCCCTGACAGCGATATTGAACTAATAACAAAAGTTGTTGAAAACTACAAGCAAATAGATGCTTGGAAAAATGACCCTGTTTGTAAGGAAAGTGATTTTAATCAGCTGATTAAAGTAATAACAGACGCAGGAATCACAGTTGAAAATCCTGATTATGATAAAATAGTTGACAATAGTTTTGCTAATAACGTTAAATAAAAAAGGCGCTGAATTTTTCAGCGTCTTTTTACGTTAAATACTACAACAAAAATGTTATAAATTTAAAGTTAGGATTATTGACATAAAAAAATTATTATAATATAATATATAAAACTAATAAAAAGAGGAGCAACTTATGAAAAGAAGTGAAGTAAACAAGTTACTAAGAGAAAATCTTGAATTTATTAACGAAATGAAATTTAACCTTCCCCCATTTGCTTATTTTACACCTGAAGAATGGGCAGAAAAAGGACACGAATATGATGAAATCCGCAACCATATGCTTGGTTGGGATATAACTGATTACGGTTTAGGAGATTATGATAAAGTAGGTTTATTTCTGTTTACCATCCGTAACGGCTCATTAAACGAACCTGACTGCAAAAAAACATACGCAGAAAAACTTTTAATTTCTGATGAAGATCAGATTTGCCCAATGCATTTTCATTGGAACAAAATGGAGGATATCATCAACCGTGGCGGCGGAAATTTAATTGTTCAGGTTTACAATTGTGCTGAAGATGAATCCTTAGCCGATACACCTGTTACCGTTACTTGTGATGGACGTGTTTTTACCGTTCCCGCTGGCACAAAACTTTGTTTAAAGCCCGGCGAAAGTGTAACTCTTCCCCCATATCAGTATCACGCATTCTGGGCTGAAAAAGGTCACGGCAAGGTTTTAATTGGCGAAGTTTCAATGGTTAACGATGATAACACTGATAACCGTTTTTATGAAACTATGGGCAGGTTCCCCAAAATTGAAGAAGATGAAATGCCCATGTATCTTCTTTGCAACGAATATCCTGAGGCTAAGTAAAATATGAAATTAACTGTATTTGGTGAGATTCTTTGGGATCTTTTTGATAACGAAAAGAAAATCGGCGGTGCGCCTTTTAACTTTGGCGCGCATTGTAAAAAATTAGGTCACGATGTTTACGTTGTTTCTGCAGTTGGCGATGATGAACTTGGTTTATTGGCTGTAAATGAAGCAGAAAAATTAAACGTTAACACTGATAACATATTGACCGTTCCATATAAAACCGGTCGTTGTATCGTTACCTTAAACAACGGCACCCCAACATATAACCTTGTTAAAGACGTTGCGTATGATAACATTCCAATACCTAATGAATCCTGTTTTAGCGCAGATGCTTTTTACTTTGGAACTCTTGCACAAAGAAGCGCCGCTTCACAAAACACATTAAATGAACTTTTAAAAGGTAACTACCGTGAAGTGTTCTTTGATATAAATATCAGGCAGAATTATTATTCTGATGAAATGATTGACAATTCACTTAAAGCAACCACTATTTTTAAGATTTCACGTGAAGAAATCGGCGTTTTAAAAATTGCAGGAACTAATGAAGAAATATGTAAAGAATTAAAGAAAAAATATCCTAATCTTAAACTTATAATTGTTACTCTTGATTGCGATGGCGCATTTGTTTATGATACTATCGGCGATAAGTTTTACTATTCTGAAAAGCCAAACTGTAAAGTTGTTTCAGCCGTTGGTGCAGGTGATTCATTTTCTGCTTGCTTCTTATCTAATTATCTTGCTGACGTTGATATTTCCCAGTGCCTTAACCGTGCATCAAAATTATCCGAATATGTAGTAACACAATTAGGCGCAATTCCCGAATATCCTAAAGAATTACAAGAAAAAATTATTCCTTAATAACAAATTATCCTCGTTTTGAGAATTTGCATTGATTTTTTGCAAAAATATTCTAAATTTACGAGGATTTCTTATTTAGTATTGAATTTTTTTATTATATATGCAATAATGAGTGCGAGGTGAATAAATTTATGGAAAAAGTAATAGTTTATGCAAAAAACGAGCTTGACAAATACCTTAAGATTCTTGGCGTTGACGCTGAAATTGAATTGCATTTATTTGATGAGCTTAACATTAAAGCAGAGGTAAAGAATCCCGAACTTGATGATGCCATTAAAATTAGCGTTATAAATAAAAAAGGCTATATTGCAGGTATAAATCCCCGCAGTATCTTAATCGGTGTTTACCGGTTGCTTGAATCCTGGGGTATCGTTTGGTTAAGACCAGGTAAAGACGGTACATATTTTCCACCTATTGCTATTGTAAAGGACGTTGACATTTTTGAAATCGCAACTAAGCGCCACCGTACTATGTGTATTGAAGGTGCCGTAAGCCTTGAAAACGTTCTTGATATGATTGATTGGCTTCCAAAGGTTGGTTATAACGGATATTACATTCAGTTTGAAGATGCTTACACTTTCTTTGATAGATGGTATACCCACTTACGTAGCACCATAAAAGAGCCTGAGCATTTTGATCACGATATGGCCAAAGAATATGTTGAAATCATTGAAAAGGCCGTTAAAGACCGCGGTTTATTACTTATGCGAATGGGCCATGGTTGGACATGCAACCCCTTTGGTGTTGTAACAAGTGGTTGGTATACCTTAAAAGATGATGAAATTCCACAAGCATACAAGGATATTTGCGCTGAAGTTAACGGAAAACGAGAAGTTTGGTTAAATCAGCCTCTTTCAACGCAGCTTTGCTATTCTGATCCATACGTTCAAAAAACAATGGTTGATGCAGTTGTTGATTATGCAAAAAATCATCCACAGACTGATGTTATTCATTTCTGGTTAGGCGATTATTTTAACAATACTTGTGAATGCCCTGAATGTACAAAGTACAGATTCTCTGATTATCAGACAATTTTGGTTAACCAAATTACAACTCGTTTTAAAGAAGAAGGCTTAAAAGCACAAGTTGTATTTAGTACCGGCTATAACAAGGCCCACCCACCAATTCACGAACATATTCAACATCCTGAACATACAATTATGCAATTTGCGCCTATTACAAGAACTTATGCAAAGCCTTTCCCATCCGAATACACTATTAAAGAAATCGGTGAATATAAGTTAAATAAGTACGAACTTCCCCATTCTGTTGATGAATTACTTGCATACTTATACAACTGGAAAAAGCAATATAAAGGCGATACGCTTGCATTTGAATATCATTTAATGTGGGATCATTTAATGGAAGCAAGTGGCGAAGGTATTGCTAAAGTTTTATATAGTGACGTTCGTAGCTTTGATAATTTAGGCATTAACAGTTTTATAAGTTGCCAACTTCAGCGCAACACTTTCCCAACATCTATTGCAATGACTGTTTTAGGTAAAACATTATGGAACAGCAACGCTGATTTTGAAGAAATCAGAAAGCAAGTTTACGTTGCATCTTTTGGCGAAGAAAAATATGATGAAATGTGTGAATATTTTGGCACAATAGCAAAAGCATTTTATCTTGGCAATATGCGTAGCCACGATCCTTCACCGAAAGAAGATTTTAAGGCTAACCTTTACGAAGCTATTAAAAAGATGGAAGCAATGATTCCTGTTTCTAAAAAGAATAGTGATGAAGAAGCCGATGCTTGCCGTAAAAAATGCTGGTTGCTTGTTTACCATCACGCACGCATTTACACTTTACTTGCAAAAGCAATTATCAAACACTTGGATGGTTGCCCTGAAGCAAGTGAAACCCTAAGATATGCTTCAATTCAAACAGCCTGGGAATGTGAAGATGATATTCAGGAAGCTTTTGACTGTTACTTCTATGAAGAAGTTACACGTTTAAGAATGAATCTTGATGGTATTAGAAGTATTGCAGATCATTAAAAAATATAAAAATAAGGGATGAGCAAAAACTCATCCCTTTATTTTTTATTTAATTATTAAACAACTCCCTGTGCCATCATAGCATCAGCAACCTTTTTAAAGCCTGCAATGTTTGCACCAGCAATAAGATCGCCATCCATACCATATTCTTTTGCTGCGGCAACTGAAGATTCAAAGATATTCTTCATAATATCGTGAAGTTTAGCATCAACTTCTTCAGCACTCCAGCTGTAACGCATTGAGTTCTGGCTCATTTCCAAACCTGAAACTGCAACGCCGCCGGCATTAACTGCTTTAGAAGGAGCAATAACAACGTTATTTGCCTTAAGATATGCAACAGCATCAGCAGTTGTAGGCATATTTGAAACTTCTACGTAATACTTTAAGCCGTTTGCAACCATCTTCTTGGCATCTTCAAGGTTAACTTCGTTCTGAGTTGCGCAAGGCATAACAACGTCAACCTTTTCACCCCAAGGTTTCTGGCCTTTAAAGAAAGGAACGCCAAACTTATCAGCATAATCTTCAACTCTGTTACGGCATGATGCACGCATTTCAAGCATAAAGTCAATCTTTTCCTGTGTGTTAACGCCATCTTTATCATAAACATAGCCATCAGGACCGGAAATTGTTACAACTTTACCGCCAAGTTCATTGATCTTAAGAACTGTACCCCATGCAACGTTACCAAAGCCGGAAATAGCAAAGGTTTTACCCTTAATATCTTCGCCAAGCCATTTAAGCATTTCTGCAGTATAATAAACTGCACCAAAGCCTGTTGCTTCAGGGCGGATAAGTGAACCGCCATATGAACGGCCTTTACCTGTTAAAACACCTGTGAATTCATCACGTAATCTCTTGTACTGACCAAAGAGATAACCAACTTCCCTTGCACCTACACCAATGTCGCCAGCAGGAACGTCAGTATCAGCACCGATATACTTCTGTAACTCTGTCATAAAGCTCTGGCAGAAGCGCATAACTTCACCGTTAGATTTACCGTTAGGATCAAAATCTGATCCACCTTTACCGCCACCCATAGGAAGTGTGGTTAAAGAGTTTTTGAAAGTCTGTTCAAAACCAAGGAACTTAATGATGCTTTCGTTAACTGTAGGATGGAATCTTAAGCCTCCTTTATAAGGACCGATAGCACTGTTAAACTGAACTCTGAATCCACGATTTACCTGTACTTTGCCATTATCATCAACCCATGGAACTCTGAACTTGATAATTCTTTCAGGTTCAACCATTCTTTCAAGAACGCCGCTGGTAATATATTCAGGGCTCTTTTCAACAACAGGTTCAAGTGATTCAAGAACCTCGCGCACAGCCTGGTGGAATTCAGGTTCATTAGCGTTACGCTTAATAACTGTTTCCATAAGCTCTGCAAGATAAGGATTTTTAAAACTCATAAATACGCCTTCTTTCAATAAAATAAGTGATAATATTATATTATAACAGTTTTTATCTGTCAAATATTTTGCTAAAAAAGCTTTTTATTGTGAAATAAATTTATTTATTGCTTTATTTTTTGTTAATAACAATACTAAAACAAAAGAAGAAATTACGCCGGCTAAACCTTGAAGCGCATTACCGGGCACGCCTAATATTGCTAAAGAAAAACCATTAAGAATAAATTCATAAATAAAATATCCAGCAATCATAATTACTTCAGCCAAGATTCCACTTAATAACACGTTAAACATTTTTCTATTTTTTAAACAAATAAATCCTACAACTAAAGCCATTAAACCTTTAATTAAAAAGGTTGCGGGTGCATATATGGCATAGCCTGAAATAATATCTGCTAATCCTGAACCAATAGCAGCAGCTAAAAAACCAAAATATGGGCCTAAAACAACACCTGAAGCAATTACAAAGCAATCGCCAAAGTTAAAATAGCCTCCGCCAGGCAAAGTAATGGTTATAACGATTGTGCAAACGCATACCAACGCGGCCAGTAAAGCAGAAAAAACTAATTTTTTTGTCTTTTTCATTTTTATTCCTCCGTAAATTTATTTAAAACAAGCTCTACCGTTTCTGAAACTGTTTTTGCAACAATAACTTCAGCATCGGCGATTTCCTTGTATTTTGAATAACGTTCATTATACATTTCTTTTAAGCGTTGCCTATCAGTAGAAAGAGGTCTGCCCTTTAAAGAAAGTTCATTAATATTTCTATCTAAAAAAACAACAAAAGCATTTTGTTTTAGTGCATCAAAATTTTCGTGTTTTTTTATAATACCACCACCTGTTGCTATAACAGAAGATATTTTTTTGCCTGTTTCTTTTGCAACTTCGGTTTCTAAATTTCTAAAATAATCTTCACCGTATTCCTGGAAAATCATAGGAATGGATTTTTGTGCTTTTTCTTCAATTAGAATATCTGTATCAAAAACTTCACGCTTTAAAACTTTTGCAAGTTCCTTGGCAATAGTTGATTTACCTGCGCCGGGCATACCAACAAACACAATATTTTCAGTTTGTTTTTTTATAATATTTAATACCCGTTCAATCTCAGAATCGGGTATTTTTTTATCTAAAAATATTTCCGCCGCCATTTTCGCCTGTGCAACAAGCATAGATAATCCGTTAGAATATTTTACACCTTGGTTTTGCGCATCAAGTAACAGTTTGGTTTTTAAGGGATTATAAATAATATCAACAACTGCATGAACGTTTTTAAAATTACTTAATTCAATGGGACATTCAAGGTTTTTGGGAAACATTCCAACAGGCGTTGTGTTAATTATTATTTCTGCATCATAGTGCTTTGAAATGTTATGATAATTGTTTTCGCCTGTTCTTGAAATAACAGTAACAGTTTTTGCGCCTAAATCTTTTAAAACGGTACAAACTGTTTTTGAAGAACCACCGCTACCTAAAACAATAGCTTTTTTGCCTTCAACACGAATATCATTACTTTTTAAAAGATATAAAAAGCCAAAGTAATCTGTATTATATCCGGATAAGGAACCGTCTTTTTCTTTTTTTATGGTATTTACGCTTCCGATTTTTTTTGCAGCATCATCAATCCTGTTCAAAAACGGTATAACGGTTTCTTTATAAGGAATGGTAACATTTATAGCATTAAATTTTTTTGATTGTAAAAACGTTTCAACCTGATTTTCTTCTAACTCAATTAAAGAATAATTCTCACTGTAAAAATGACTATGTATTTGTGGTGAAAGAGAGTGTTTTAACGTTTTTCCAATTAAGCCAAAGCGATAATCTGACATTAAATTACCTCAATATAACTGCCTAAATACTGGAATTTTTCCGCTTCACTTTCAAGTTGACCTAATATTACCTGGAATTTATCTGAATACACAGAAACGTCAATATCAAAATAGAACATAAACTCAAAATCGCTTCCGGGAATCGGGCGACTTTCAAGCTTAATAACGTTAATATTAAGGCTGTTGAACTTTGATAATATGTTATAAAGCGCACCGGGTTTGTGGGGTGCAACAATCATCAAACTTGTTTTATTTGCACCGGGATAAATTTCAAGGTTTTTACTGATGCAAATGAAACGGGTATAGTTATTGCCATCATTTTGTGCACTTTCCCCTATAATTTCAAGGTTATAAAGTTCTGCGCATGATTTTGAAGAAATAGCCGCAACATCATTCCTATCAGATTCTGCAACCATCTGAGCTGCCATAGCAGTATTAGCACAAACGTGAACATTTACATCTTTAAGTGTCGCTAAAAACTCACTGCATTGATTGATTGCTTGTTCGTGAGAATAAATATCTTTAATATTTTCTAATTTAACACCTTTTTTGGCTAAAATACTGTGATTGATATGTATACGTGTACTGCGAACAATACTGAAATTAAACTGTGCAAGAAGGTCGTAAATACGGTTTACAGAGCCTGCATTTGAATTTTCAAGCGGCAATATGCCATAACGACAAAAACCGCTGTTTACAGCATGAAAAACGCCTTCCCAACTATTAAGATAAACAATTGTTGGATTTGGAAAAATCTTTTCGCAAGCTTTCTGTGAATAAGCACCTTCAACGCCCTGGCAAGCAACCATTGCGCTTTCAGGAAAAGTCTGCTGTGTTTGCTTTAGTGCTTCTTCAATTTTATCACCATAAGAACTCTTTACGTTTAAAAGTTTGCTTTGATATCCACGTGAAATTGCCATAAGATCGTTAAAAAATGCTCTTGTTTCACCTTCAAACTCAGAACCTGCTTTATCAGTAACCTTGTTTATAAGTTCGCGTTCGCGTGTTTTATCAAGCACATTAAGACCATTTTCTTTTTTGTATTTTGCGATTTCTGAAGCAACGCAAAGCCTTTCTTTTAATAATGAAACAAGTTCATCATCTATAGTATCAATTTTATTTCTTAAATCTTCTATTTTCATATTTATTTCTCCAAATTAAGTTTATTCAAGTCTTCAAAAAACATTGGGTATGATTTTTGCACTGCATGAGAACCATTTATTGTTACAACATCTTCTGTTATAGAAGCAGCACAAGCACTTGACATTACTATTCTATGATCGTTTGCACCATCAACCGTACCACCATTTAGTTTGCCTGTTCCGTTAATTATAAAGCCATCATCCGTCATTTTTATGTTGGCGCCAAGATTTTTAAGCATATTATAAACACTTTCTATCCTATCGCTTTCCTTTAATCTTAAACGTGACGCATTATAAATAATGGTTTCGCCTGTTGCGGCACACGCTAAAACTGCAAGAATAGGAACTAAATCAGGAATTTGTGATGCATCAATGCTAATTCCTGTAAGTTGATTACCTTTAACAAAAACACTGTTTTCATCTTGTATAACAGTAGCACCCATCTGTTTAACTATTTCTATAATTTTTTTATCACCCTGCAACGAATCTTTTTTAACGTTATTAATTATAACACCCTTGTCACTCATAGTGCCTAACGAAGCAAAGAATGCTGCATTTGACCAATCACCTTCGGCAGAAATTTCCTTAGGGCTTATATATTGTTGATCACCTTTTATATAAAAGTTTTGCCCTTCTTCTTTAACATTAATGCCGAAAACGTTAAGTGCATCAATAGTCATTTTTATATATGGGTAGGATTCCATTTTTCCTGTAATTTGTATCACACTATCGCCATCTAAAAGTGGTAAAGCAAACAGTAATCCGCTTATAAATTGTGAACTTATATCACCTGAAATAACAAACTTACCAGGCGTAAGCTTGCCTGAGCAAGTTAACGGAAATACACCTTCTTGTGATAAAGCACATCCGTGATCAATTAACTGTTGATATAAGGGATTAAGTGGACGTTGGCTTAGACGGGTGCTTCCTGTAAAAGTTACGTCCTCACCCAGTGCGCAAGCTACAGGCACTAAAAACCTATAGGTAGAACCGCTTTCATTAAGGTTTAAAACGCAGTTCTTTTCAGCCTTTTTATATGGTTGAACGGTTATTGAATCGCAATCAACAAGAATATCTGCAATATAACCGTTTAAGCAACTTATTGTAGCCATAATATCGGCAGAAAATGTTACGTCTTTAATAACGGTTTTTTTATCAGATAACGCAGCACAAATCAATAACCTGTGGATATGTGATTTAGAAGCAATTGCCTTAACCGTACCCCATCTTTTACCAAATGAAATTATAGTTTGCATTAGTTTATACCTATCCTGATAATTTCCTTTATTTTATTTAGTTCCATTTTACATATTTGTGACTTACCGATTTCTTTAACAACAATTACATTAATATAATCTCCTTCTCGTTTTTTATCGCCTATAACTTTATTGTAAAGTTCTTCACAAGAACAGTTATACGAAACGGGAAGATTATTATTTATTAAAGCGTTTTCAAGTTCATCATAAACACTTTTTTCAATCTGATTGGTTTTATAAAGCGCTTTAGTAATAACAACCATTCCGATTGCTACACCGTTTCCATGAGAAACGGAAAAATTGCTGATTACCTCAATGCCGTGCCCGAATGTGTGGCCAAAATTAAGAATTTGGCGTAATCCTGTATCAAACTCATCCTTCATAACAATATCACGTTTAATTTCAATACAACGTGCAATAACATCAGCATTATCAAAGGAACCGTTCTTTACAGTATCAAATAAATCCTTATCGTAAATCATTCCGTATTTAATGATTTCGGCACTGCCATCGCTATATATTTCTTTTGATAATGTTTTTAACGTGTCGGTATCGCATATAACAAGTGACGGTTGCCAGAATGCGCCAAAAAGGTTTTTACCTTCAGGTAAATCTACGGCACATTTTCCGCCAACAGAAGAATCTACCGCCGCAAGAAGTGTTGTTGGCATTTGAATAAAACGAATACCGCGCATAT
>JAZSPY010000062.1:0-14274 GCA_045537705.1 Clostridia bacterium | reverse complement strand
AAGATTATTATTGCGCAGCGTGTTGCTTCCGTTATGGATGCCGATAAGATAGTTGTTATGAATAATGGTGAAATTTCAGCAATCGGCACACACGATGAACTTCTTAAAAATTCAGAAATTTACAAAGAAGTTTATACCCAGCAGATTGGGGGTGTTGTAAATGAATAAGAAGAATGGTGGTTTTAAAGATGTTTTCAGAATAATTAAACTTTTCAGAAGTTTTTATCCGGTGCTTCTCCCCGTAACAATTGTTTGTATTATTTTTTCAGCAATTGTATCCTCTATTCCTGCACTCTTTATTCAGAAAATTATTGAAAAAATACAGATCTGGCAACCTACACAAGATTGGGCAAGTGCTTCAAAAGAAATTATTCCCCTTGTATGTGTGTTAATTGCTATGTATGTTTTATCCTTTGCTTCAATTTTAGCTTATACACAATTAATGGCATATATGACCCATGGCTTTTTAGCAAAAATGCGTAAAATGATGTTTAGCGGTATGCAAAAATTACCTATTAAGTTCTTTGATACTAATAAACATGGTGATATAATGAGCCATTATACCAACGATCTTGATACTTTGAGGCAATTAGTTTCACATGCACTACCCGCTTTAATACAATCGTTAGTTATTGTTGCAAGCGTTCTTTCAATTATGCTTTATTTTAGTATTTGGATGACTCTTGTGGTGCTTGTTGGCGTATGTTTTATGCTTTTTGTTTCAAAAACTATTGGTGGTGGCTCTGCTAAATATTTTATTAAACAACAAAAAGCAATGGGTAAAACTGAAGGTTTTATTCAGGAAATGATGAACGGCCAGAAAGTTATTAAAGTTTTCTGCCACGAAGATGAATGTATTGACGATTTTGATAAAATCAACAACGAGCTTTACGAAGATAGCTATCGCGCCAACGCATATGCTAATATGTTAGGCCCAATTATTATGAATATCGGCAATATTTTATACGTTATTATGGCTCTTGTAGGCGGTGTCTTCCTTTTATCAAATGTTCAAAACGTAAGTTTATCAGGTATGGCGTTTAGCATTAGTATTGTTGTTCCTTTCCTTAATATGACCAAACAATTTACTGGAAATATTAATAACGTTTCACAACAGATAAATGCAATTGTTATGGCTATGGCAGGCGCAAAACGAGTTTTTGATTTAATTGATCAAGAACCCGAAACAGATGATGGATACGTAACATTAGTAAATGCTAAAGTTCTTGAAGATGGAACAATTGAAGAAGCAAACGTTCACACAGGTGTTTGGGCTTGGAAACATCCCCATCACGATGGAACACTCACCTACACCCTTCTTCAAGGGGACGTTCGTTTAAACGAAGTTGATTTTGGTTATACAAAAGATAAACAAGTTCTTCATAACGTAAGCGTTTATGCAAAACCAGGTCAAAAAGTTGCGTTTGTTGGTGCAACAGGCGCAGGTAAAACAACCATAACAAACCTTATAAACCGTTTTTACGATATTGCAGACGGCAAAATTCGTTACGATGGTATAAATATCAATAAAATTAAGAAAAGCGATTTAAGGCGTTCTTTAGGCATTGTATTGCAAGATACAAACTTGTTTACTGGTACTGTTATGGATAACATTCGTTATGGAAACCTTGATGCTACAGATGAACAATGTATAGATGCCGCACGCCTTTCAGGTGCTGATGATTTCATAACCCGCTTACCTGAAGGTTATAATACTATATTAACAAACAATGGTTCAAACCTTTCTCAAGGTCAAAGACAGTTAATTGCTATTGCACGTGCCGCTGTTGCTGATCCGCCAGTTATGATACTGGATGAAGCAACATCATCTATTGATACACGAACAGAAGCCATTGTTCAAAAAGGTATGGATAAACTGATGGAAGGCAGAACGGTTTTTGTAATTGCTCACAGATTATCAACTGTTATGAATTCTGACGTTATAATGGTTCTTGATAATGGTAGAATAATTGAACGTGGAACTCATAACGAATTAATTGAACAAAAAGGCACCTATTATCAGCTTTATACAGGCGCATTTGAACTTGAATAAAAAAGAAACACCTTATTTTAAGGTGTTTTTTATTAAAAAAACGGGTTAATTAAAACCCGTTATTTTTTATGCAGTTATCTGTTCCTTAAAAACAAAGTTAGGTTTTGCGTTATCAGTAACAGTTTCAGCAGTAATAATACATTTTTCAAGATTTTCTAATGAAGGAATTTCATACATAATATGCATCATAATACCTTCAATAACTGATCTTAAACCACGTGCACCTGTTTTTAATTCAATGGCTTTTTTACTAATTGCAATTAAAGCTTCATCGGTAAATTCAAGATCAACGTTATCCATTTTAATTAAAGCAGCATACTGCTTTGTAAGTGCATTTTTAGGTGTTTTAAGAATATCAACAAGCATATTCTCGTTAAGATTTTCTAAAGTAACAGTCATAGCAAGTCTACCAATAAGTTCAGGGATCAAACCAAACTTCTGAAGATCCTGTGGTGTTACTGATTCAAAAATCTTTCCTAAATCATCAGTTGTGGCAACTACGTTGGTTTCAGAACCAAAGCCAACGGTTTTTTTACCTACCCTACGCTGAATAATCTTATCAAGGCCATCAAACGCGCCACCGCAAATAAATAAAATATTTGTAGTATCAATCTGAATAAAATCTTGATGAGGATGCTTTCTGCCACCATTTGGTGGAACGTTTGAAAGTGTTCCTTCAAGAATTTTTAATAATGATTGCTGAACGCCTTCACCTGAAACATCTCTTGTTAATGATGGATTTTCACTTCTGCGGGCAATTTTATCAATTTCATCAATATAAATGATGCCGCGTTCTGCTTTTTGAACATCATAATCAGCAGCCTGGATAAGACGAAGTAAAATATTTTCAACATCATCACCAACGTAACCTGCTTCGGTAATGGTTGGTGCATCAGCAATAGCAAACGGTACATCAAGAATTTTTGCAAGAGTTTGTGCAAGGTAGGTTTTACCTGTACCTGTTGGTCCAATTAAAAGAATATTGCTTTTTTGAATATCAACTTCAGGTTTATCACCGTTTTTCATTGCATTTATACGCTTATAATGGTTATAAACGCCAACTGAAAGCGCAACTTTTGCATTATCCTGACCAATTACGTACTGATCAAGAATCGCTTTGATTTCCTGTGGTTTTAAAAGATCAAGTTTTTCCTGTGAAAAACCCGATGTATTTTCACTTTCAAGTGAATCAACACAATCCTGAACACATTCTTCACAAATAAAAACTCCCGGAGGGCCTGAAACAAATGAAAGCCCTGCCTGCGCTGTTCTTCCACAGAAAACGCATCTTATTTCTTCCATAAAATCTCCTTACTGTCTTTTTGAATAAATAGCATCAACAATGCCATATTCAAGTGCTTCCTGTGCATCCATAAAATGATCACGTTCACAGTCAGCTTCAATTTGCTTAAATTCTTTACCTGTGTTTTCAGCAAGAATTTGATTAAGCTTATTTTTGCATTTTAAAAGTTGTTCAGCATGAATTAAAACGTCAGTAGTCTGTCCTTTTGCTCCGCCTAAAGCTTGGTGAATCATAATTTCACTGTTAGGTAAAGCAATGCGCTTACCTTTAGCGCCTGAAGAAAGTAAAACTGCCGCCATAGATGCTGCCATACCAATACAAATGGTGGAAACATCAGGTTTAATATACTTAATTGTATCATAAATAGCCATACCGGCAGTTACAGAACCGCCGGGGCTATTGATATAAAGCATAATGTCTTATTCCATGTCTTCTGCTTCTAAAAACAGAAGTTGTGCAACTATGCAGTTTGCCATTTCATCATTGATTTCACCGCTTAAAAATATAATACGGTCTTTAAGCAAACGGGAATAAATATCGTAAGATCTTTCCCCTCTGCCATCCTGTTCAATAACGTAAGGAATTACTGGCATTAGATTTCCTCCAATTTATTAAGCTTCTTCAGCCTTTTTTGTTGTGGACTTTTTAGTTGTTGTCTTTTTAGCAGTTGATTCGCCATCTGCTTTTTTAGTTGTTGATTTTTTTGTTGTAGTTTTCTTTTCTGCAGGTTTTTCTTCTGTTGCTTCTGCAGTTTTCTTTGTTGATTTTTTAGCTGCCTTCTTAGCAGGATTTTTTTCCTTTAAAAGAGCAATAAGTTTATTCATAACAGCCATTTCTTTGAAATATTCTTTCTGATCTGCTGTTACAGTTTTAGCAAATTCTTCTGCCTTTGCGCCATAGCTTTCAGCATATTTAGCAATTTCTGCATCAACTTCTTCATCAGTAGCTTCAATATTTTCTGCTTTTATGATTTCTGCAAGAGTAAGTCTGATCTGAACGGTTTTCTTAGCACCTTCGCGGTACATATCACGCATTTGTGCCATAGTCATACCTGTGTACTTGATATAATCTTCAAGTTTAAGACCCTGATAGCTCATACGCATTTCCATATCGCGAAGCTGAGCATCAATCTGCTGTTCAATCATACAATCTGGAATATCAATTGTTGAGTTTTCAGCAATTGCTTCAATCATTTTGTTTTCCATTTCGGTATCAGCCTGATTCTTCTTGCGGTCGGTAAGTTTTGCTTTGATATCAGCTTTATATTCATCTAAAGTATCAAATTCAGAAACATCCTTAGCAAATTCATCATCAAGTGCAGGAACCTGTTTTTCTTTAATTGAAAGAACTTTTACATCAAATACAGCTTCTTTACCTTTAAGTTCTTCTGCATGATATTCATCGGGGAACTTAACGTTAAGTGCTTTTTCTTCACCGATAGCCATACCAACCATCTGTTCTTCAAAACCTGGGATAAAGCTGCCCGAACCGATTTCAAGAGTCTGATTTTCAGCAGTACCGCCATCAAACTTAACGCCATCAATTGAACCTGAATAATTAAGTCCAACAGTATCGCCCATCTGAACTGCACGATCATCAATGTCAACAAAACGTGATGCACGATCAAGTGCATGTTTGATTTCCTGTTCTACTTCTTCATCGGTTACATTATACTCAACTAAATCAACCTTTATACCTTCATATTTGCCAAGCTTAACTTCAGGCATAAGTGTAACGGTTGCTTTAACTTTGATAACACCTTCATCAGTGATATCTTCAATTTCAATTTCAGGTCTGTCCACAGGATCAAGATTAAGTTCTTTAACTGCTGCTTCGTAAACTCCTGGTAAAACGTCATTAAAAGCATCTTCAAAGAAAACGCCTGCTCCATAATACTGCTCTACCATTTTTCTGGGAGCTTTGCCCTTACGGAAGCCTGGAATAGCATATCTGCCTTTATTTCTCTGGAAAACTGCACTTGTTGCAGTGTCCATTGCTTCCTTGCTGATCTCTAAACTGATCACAGCCTGATTTTTTTCATTTTTAACCATGGTGCTCATAAATATTTACCTCCAAGTAAATTATCAATACAATCGTTGTTAATTATACCACATTCGTTTTTTTTAGGCAACCTTAAAAGACCATTTTTTGCTAAACTTTTTAATATTTTTTTTAAAATTTGTATTTTAGTAAATTATTCTTTTAAATATTTTGATTTAATGTTATAATATAAAAAAATTTTTGAGGTATTTTTTATGCCAATGGACGGTTTAACAATCGGCGCAGTTGTATATGAACTTAATAATTTGCTACAAGGCGCCAGAGTTGATAGAATTAATCAACCTGAAAACGATGAACTTCATATTATAACAAGAAACAATGGGCAAAATTATAAATTATTACTTTGTTCTAACGCAAATTTTGCAAGGTTGAATATTAGCGAAATTTCAAAAAACAACCCTATTACCCCACCTAGTTTTTGTATGCTTTTAAGAAAACATTTAACAGGGGCTAAAATCAATCGCATTGAGCAGATTTTAAACGAAAGAATCGTTACAATATATTTTGATTGTTTAAACGATTTTAGCGAACCTGTTACAAAAAAAATTATACTTGAAATTATGGGTAAACACAGTAATATCATTTTTACTGATGAAAACAACCGTATTTACGACAGCATAAAGCGTGTTAATTCTTTGATGAGCAGAGTAAGATTGATTCAGCCGGGAACTCTTTATGTTTTACCGCCATCGCAGGATAAGATAAATCCTTTTGAACAAGATTCTTTTGAAGAAACTTCTGCACGAATAATTGCAGATAAATATATGGGCATTTCAAGGCAAAGCGCGGAAGAAATTGCATATAGATTCAATTATGATTCAAATGCATTTAAAAACTATCTTAAATTGTTTTTTAATAAAGATTTTACGCCTGTTGTATTAAAAAATGATAAAAATGAGCCCGTTGACTTTTTTGCTGTATTTCAACAACGTTTTTTACATGATAATCAGGTTGTCTGCCCTTCTATTTCTCAAGCAATTGATGATTATTACGTTTTAAAAGATAAAGCACAGCGTATTAATGAAAAAGCACACGGATTAAAGGTTAAATTAAATAATTTACTTGATAAAGCACAAAAGAAAAAAGCAAATCAGCTTGAAAAAAAGATAGAATGCAGCGATGTTGAAAAATACAGAATTTATGGTGAATTGATAACCGCAAACATTTATTTAATAAAAAAAGGTGCAAACGAAGTAACCGTAACAAACTATTATGATAATAATTTGCCTATCACAATTCCACTTGATAAAACCATTAGTCCAAGCGCTAATGCACAAAAATATTTTAAACAGTATAACAAGTTAAAGACTGCGTTAAGGCTTTTAGATGGTCAAATGAAAGAAACTGATAAAGAAATTGAACTTATAACTTCTTTTATTGAAGACTTGGAAATGTGTGAGGATGAAACAGATATTAACGATATTAGGCAAGAACTTGTAAAATTTGGGTATATCAAGCCTATAAAAACAAAAGAAAAACCTAAAGAAAGCAAACCGATGCATTTTATTTCTTCCAAAGGTATTGACATTTTTGTTGGAAAAAATAATGTTCAGAATGATTACCTTACAATGAAATTTGCAAAGTCCGATGACTTGTGGTTGCATACTAAAGAATCGCACGGATCTCACGTTATCATAAAGTCTTCTGAACCTGATGATAGTACTATTGAAGAAGCCGCACAACTTGCAGCATATTATTCAAAAGCAAAGGATTCTGCCCTTGTTCCTGTAGATGCAACTAAACGCAAATTTATAAAAAAACCTGCTTCTTCACTTCCGGGAAAAGTGATTTATACTAATCAAACAACGTTTTATATTACGCCGAATAAAGAAAACGTTGAAAAAATTAAAAGGCAACATTAAGTTGCCTTTTTTTAATATTCGTCAAATTCATTATATTCTTCTGATTCTTCGCGTTCATTTTTAGATACCGTAAGTTTTGAAACCGAAACTTCATAAGCTATTTTATTTATAACAGTTTCATCGTCAAGTTTTTTTTGATATTCTCTTGATTGAAGCCTGCCGTCAACTGAAATACTTTCTCCAACGTTTAATTGTTGGCAATATCTTGCATTTCTGCCCCAGCATATTGAAGGAATATAATCGCTTTTACCATACGCACGGTTAACAGCAATTAAAACATCAGCAATTTCTCTTGAAAAAGGTGTAACTCTGTAAACGGGTGGTTTACAAATAAATCCGTTAAGAGTAATCCTGTTTATATCTTCTCCTGTATTATCTTCAGCAATTTCACGTACAAATGTCTGAAGTTGTAATCTGCTTTTATTATCAGTTATAATATTATATGAACGTAACTGGCCATCAATTAAATAACGATTTCCTACCACTATTTCATTATTTAAAATAAGACGTTCTGAAATAATAACCGGTAATAAATCGCTTTGACCGGATAAACGTTTTACTTCTAATTTGAATAAGTAAAAACTTTCTCCAAAAACCTCGTGGCTGAAAGTTGGCGCTTGATAAACTGTTCCGCATAAAGTTATCTTATTGTTTGTTTGTTGAACCATAAATATGCCCCCGTGTTATGTATTTTTCTTAATTATATATATGTGGCAAATTGTTATTTTATTACATAATAATTATAAAATTTATTTGTGTTACGTGTTTGGTTGGATTGTGAAATTTTAATAATATTATTGTTGTAATTTATGTTGAATACCATTTATATCTACACGGTAATCGTTTTGATAAATAAGTTCGCCTACAGAACAAACTGCAAACCCACGATTTTGGAGTTCTGATAAAATTTCAGGAAGCGCATCAGGAGTATATTTAGCGTTATTATGAAATAAAATAATATCTCCGTTTTTAACTTTTTTTAAAACACGATCAATTAGTTGCTGTTTACCGTATTCTTTCCAATCAAGAGAATCAATTGACCATTGAACCGTATGCATATTTAATTTATTTAACGTTTTTATTACGTCATCGGAATAATCACCGAATGGTGCTCTGAAAACGTTAGGCGTTTTACCGATAATATCGCAAATTTTCTTATTCACACAAAGTATTTCATTTTCCATTTGTTTTACTGATAACTGACTCATTTTAGGATGATTTTCAGAATGATTACCGATTTCGTATCCCCTTGAATCAATCTCTTTAACCATATCCGGATACTTATCTACCCAGAAACCCACAAGAAAGAAAGTTGCATGAACTTCATAAGAATCAAGTATATCCAAAATACGCTTTGTGTTATCAGCGCCCCAAGCCGCATCAAAACTGATTGCTACCTTTTTTTCATCAGTTTCAACACAGTAAATAGGTTTTTCCTTTCCTAAATATGCATAAACAGGGCTATATGCATTTATGCTCATTATTTCAAACAAAATTGCAATTAATAATACTACAATTGTGCAAATATACAGATATTTTTTCAAAAAAATCACCTCAAAACATAATATGATGGCTAAACTGTGAATATTTCCAATATTTTTTATTGACAAATTTTTTTCTTTTTACTATACTATTACTAATAATGTTTACGGGAGATTAGTGTTATGAGTGAAATAACTGAAAACAGACCCATTATAAATTCAGAATTAGTTGAAACAATGTCACAAAGGCTTATTGATGAAAGAAGTCTTATGAGTCTTGCTGATTTTTTTAAGCTTTTTTCAGATGAATCAAGGCTTAAAATTTTATATCTTTTAACTATGAATGAAATGTGTGTTTCTGATATTGCCGCTACACTCAATATGAATCAATCCACCGTATCACATCAGTTAAAAACGTTAAGAAACAGCCGTATTGTTAAATATCGCAGAGATGCTAAAGTTGTTTATTATTCGCTTGATGATGATCATATTGGTCAAATTCTTCTTCAAGGAATGTTACACGTAAATGATTTCCAATAATATAAATGATATTTTAAAAAAACTCCCGAGTGAATCGGGAGTATATATTTATAAGGATGCGAACGGAACGGTTATTTATGTTGGTAAGGCAAAAAGCCTTAAAAACCGGGTACGTTCGTATTTTAATTCTAAGGAACAAAACTACAAAACACGTGTTTTAGTAACAAACATTGCGGATATAAATTATATTGTAACAGAAAACGAGCTTGAAGCGCTGCTGCTGGAAAATAACTTAATAAAAAAATACAAGCCAAAGTACAATATACTTTTAAAAGATGATAAAGGTTATCCTTATTTAAGGATTAATCCTAAAGAATCTTTTCCCAAACTTGAACTTGCACGAAAAATCAAATATGACGGTGCATTATATTTTGGGCCATATCACGGTGCAACAAGCGCAAAGATTATTCAGGATATTGCAACTGAAATCTACCCCTTAAGAACTTGTAATTATGATCTTTTAAAAAAGAACACTATAAAACCTTGTTTAAAATATCATATTAACCGTTGCCCTGCCCCTTGCATTAATCAGGATATTTCTTTATATAAGAAAAACGTTGATGGAATTATTTCATTTTTAAAAGGAAACGATGCTGACGTTCAGAATATATTAAAGCAAAAAATGCTTAAAGCAAGTGAAAATCTTGAATTTGAACGTGCGGCAGAACTAAGAGATAAACTTACAACTATAAGCGAAGTATTAAATAGGCAAAAAATTGTTTTAGATAAAAATCAGAATATTGATATAATTTCTGTAATTATAAGGGATACTTACGGTGTAATTTGCTCTCTTTTTATCCGTTCGGGTAGATTGATTGGCGCAAATACTATTGAACAGGCTAATTTATCATATCAAAATGAATCTCAGATTATTTCACAGTATTTGATTCAGCATTATTATAATGGCGCATATATTCCTGATGAGATAATATGCGATTATCTTCCTGAAGATATTGATATTATTGAGCAACTTTTATTTGATTTAAAAGGCAAAAAAGTTGAAATTAAATCGGCCATGCGCGGTAAAAAACACGAACTTCTTCTTATGGCAAAACGCAATGCAAGAGAAAAACTTGAAAAATCATACAGAAGTCTTCAATATAAAGAAGACCGTATAAATCAAGGTTTACTGAAGCTAAAAAATCTATTTAATTTAGAAAAATTACCTGAAAGAATTGAGTGTTTTGATATTTCCCATATTCAAGGCACAGATACTGTTGCTTCTATGGTTGTTCTAACAAACGGAACACCGGATAAAAAGGAATACAGGCGTTTTAAGGTGCATCAAGGCAATAATGACTATGCATCAATGCAAGAAGTAGTCTCAAGGCGTTTTAACGATTATTTAGCCTTAAAAAAGGGTTTTGACAAAAAGCCTGATCTAATAGTAATTGATGGCGGTATGGGACAGTTAAGTTCTGCAATTGAAGTTTTAAACAACTTAAATTTAAATTTTAAAACAATTGGTTTAGCAGAAAAACACGAAGAAATTTATTTACCAAACTCCCCTATTCCTTTAATTTTAGAACGTAATGATCCTGCACTTCAAATTTTACAAACTGTTCGTGATGAAGCACACCGTTTTGCAATAACTTATCATAAATCATTACGAAATAAGCGATCATTAAACTCAACGCTTGATGAAATTATCGGTATTGGTACAAAACGCAAAAAAGCACTTATGAAAGCGTTTGTTAGTGTTAAAAGAATTAAAGAGGCTTCGTTAGAAGAACTTGAATCAATTGATGGAATGACAAAACAAAGTGCACTTGCGGTTTATGAATATTACAAAAATAAAAAGGACTGATTTTCAGTCCTTTTTTTATATGTATTTACTTAAATTTTCAACATCTTCATTTGTTGTTGCCCAACTTGTTGCAAATCTGACAACAGTATGGTTGTCATCATATTTTTCCCAGAAGCCAAATCTAACATTTTTCTTTAATTCTTCCATTTTTTTGTTTTCTAAAATAATAAACTGCTGATTTGTTGGTGAATCAAGGAAAAATTTATAACCTTTTTTTATAAAAAGTTGTTTTAATTTTTCCGCCATTAAAATAGCGTGTTTGCTGATTTCAAAATATAAATTGTCAGTAAATAATGTATCAAACTGAATGCCTAAAAGCCTTCCTTTTGCAATCATAGCGCCATGTTGTTTAACTGTAGTCATAAAATATTTAGGTGCATTATTATGTGTAAACACAACTGCTTCACCACAAAGTGCGCCTACTTTTGTGCCACCGATATAAAAAACATCGCAAAGATTTGCAATATCTTTTAACGTAACGTCAGTTTCATTACTCATTATACCATAACCAAGACGGGCGCCATCTAAAAACAGCATCATATCGTATTTTTTACAGATTTCGCTGATTTTAGTTAACTCATCTTTTGAATAAAGTGTACCGTATTCTGTAGGATGTGAAATATATACCATTCCGGGAAAAACCATATGCTCGTGATTATCATCAGCATAAAAGGTTTCTACTAGTTCATTTAATTCGTTTGCATCAATTTTTCCTTTATGATTTGGAAGCGGTAAAACCTTGTGCCCGGTATATTCAACTGCGCCTGCTTCATGTGTATTTATGTGTCCTGTAACAGCAGAAATTACGCCTTCATAATTTTTTAAACAAGTAGAAATAACAACTTGGTTGGCCTGTGTTCCACCAACTAAAAAGAAAACTTGTGCCTGGGGTTTATCACAGGCTGTTTTAATTTTTTCTTTTGCACTATCGCAGTATTTATCTGTACTATAGCCTGATAATGCTTCGTAGTTTGTTTTAATTAAATTTTCTAAAATTTTAGGATGTGCACCTTGAATATAATCGCTTTCAAAAGAAATCATTTGTTTTACCTACTTATTTTCATATTGGAAAGATTCATTTTTTCGTAATTTTCAATATAATCTAAAACGTCATCAATATTATCAAAAGATGGATACATATTTACACATTCTTTGTTAATAAAATTACCTTCAATCGCTTCATCAAGTGTTTTAAGCATACTATCATAATAACCATTGATATTATAAATAACAATAGGTTTATTATGTTGATTTAACTGTTTTAAAGTTAAAATTTCAAAGAATTCTTCAAATGTTCCTATTCCGCCCGGTGTAATAATAAATGCATCGGAACTATCTTCCATAATCTGTTTGCGTTCACGCATTGTTTTAGTTCTGATCAGTTTATCGCACTTTAAATATAAAATTTCTTCATTTGTAAAGAAAGTTGGAACTACGCCTGTAATATGGCCAAATTCACTATGAACACCACGGGCAACTGCGCCCATCATACCTTCTGCGCCTGCACCATAAACAAGCTTGTGACCACGTTTAACTAATTCTTTACCTAAATTTTCACCAGCAACTATATAGTTTTTATCAATAGTTTTGCTTGCTGCACCATAAACACAAATATTCATTGAAAACTCCTTTAATTAAGAATAAATTTATCTAAAATATCAACTGTTCCGCTACCCATAATTAAAACAAGATCATTAGGTTGCAGTTGTGTTTTTAAATATGCACCACATTCTTCCATTGTAGGAATATAAATGCAATCATCGTTGTATTTTTCAATAATTTTATCAACAATCATTTTTGAGTTGATAGTTGGATCAAATGGCTCCCTATCACCATAAACGTCAATCAAAACGGTTTTATCTGCGTGATGGAAACAATCTACAAGGCGATCAAACTGTGCTTTTGTTCTTGTAAATAACGCAGGCTGATAAATAAGCCAAAGCCTGTTTTTCTTAACGTGTTTTGTTGCTTCAATGGTTGCTGCAACCTCTTCAGGATGATGGCCGTAATCGTTATAAATTTTTGCACCATTGAAAGAACCACGATATTCAAATCTTCTGCCTGCACCTGTATATGCTTTAATGCCTTTTACTGCTTCTTCAAGCGTTAAACCGCATAATAATGCAGATATGATGGCAGCCATTGAATTTAACACGTTAACCTCGCCTATAACGGAAAGTTCAACTTTTGTAAGAAACTTATCACCTTCAAACATATCGTATCTTGGATATCCATCATCAGAATATGTTACGTTTTCAGCGTGATAATCAGCTTCCTTTGAAAAACCATAGGTTTTATAATTTCTTTCACAGGTTTTAAGCATATTTAAGGTGCGTTCATCATCATAACAACCTACAACATAGCCGTTTTCATCAACAAGCTGACAATAAGTTTTAAATGATTTTACAATATTATCAACGGTTTTAAAATAATCAAGATGATCTGAATCAATATTTAAAACAATTGCGATATGTGGTTTTAACGTAAGATATGAATCAACGTATTCACAGGCTTCGGTAATAAAAAACTCATCATTTCCCGTGTAAACGTTGCTGCCGATGGTTGGTAAAACACCACCGATGTGAATTGTAGGCTCTTTTTTAGCGTTATAAAAAATTTCAGAAACCATTGAAGTTGTAGTAGTTTTTCCGTGAGTTCCTGCAACACCGATACATTTTTGGCATTTTGCAGAAATTAAACCAAGCATCTGTGCCCTGTCAATACAAGGAATACCGTTACTTTCAGCAAAAGCACGTTCAACGTTATCTTTTGGTATAGCCGCAGAATAAACAACCAAAGAAGCATTTTTTACATTTTCAACACTATGCCCTACTTTTGCATTTATTCCTAAACTAACAAGACGCTGAAGAGCATCTGAATCAGAACGATCAGACCCACTGATATCACTAAAGCCCCAGTTATGTAAAATTTCAGCAAGACCGCACATACTATGCCCGCCAATTGCAATAAAATGAATATTTTTGTTTTTATAATCATCAAGCCTAATCATTATTCTTTCCTCTTTTTTTATATTAATAACATTATACCAAAAACAACAAATTCTTACAATAGCTTTTTATATATTATGTGCGTATTTTAATTATTGATAATAAAAAAAGACTGAAAAACAGTCTTTTTATTGTGGAATAAAATTCTCAAATATAAAA
>JAZSPY010000006.1:0-40547 GCA_045537705.1 Clostridia bacterium | reverse complement strand
CAAAGAAATCAAGGAACTGCATAAAGGCAATAAACCATCTTAAAAGAATACTTGGCAAAAAGTTAATAACACGGGCAACGGAATCAAAAATGTTTGTATCCCCATCCTGCGTTGCAATGTTAATGGCTTCTTCCATTTTGTGATAAACGTCATCAGCAGTGTCAGTTGGTTGAAAACGAACTTTAATGGCAGATTCCTGGGCATTAACCTGCATACTCTTTTTAACCATCATGCTTAAAACGATATCGTCCCTTTTGAAAATGCGCCAGCCCGCAATATAGCGGTTAATGGCGGGCTTTTGTGAAACTGTGCGAACGTAAGAAGCAACAATAACGTGCATAAAACCAAAGCCTGCAAGACCTTCTGCACGCTTTTTGTTGATATATTCTTGCAATCTGCCATAATCAACGGACGAGGCAAAAAGGTTCTGGGCATCGTTTCTTTTATGCATAATGCAAACTGCAATATACTGCATCGGGGGAAGTGTACGGATTTTTCTACCGTCGTGGCGATCGCCAAAACGGTGTTTGATTTTTGTTTGTGGCATATAACTGCCTCCTTAAAATAATAAATAATAAATAATAAATAAATACACGCTTATTATAACAAAATTTCTTGCAAATTTCAACAAAAAAATAAAAAGCCATAAATTATGGCTTTTTGAACAGTTTTTGTTTAACTAAACGATAAAGATGGTACGCCATAAGCGTAAAAAGTATATGCAAAAGCATAACGATAGATACATACATTATTTGTGCAACGGTGTAACCGCAGGCGTTCTGAACTGATATCCTTACGTTTTCAAGTGGCGGGATATTACAGGAATACATATTGGCGTAGTTGGTTTTTAAAATTTGTGACATTGTTGCCGCAACAACTGAAAACCCTGCCATAAAAATAACGATGGGGGTATTATCTTTTTTATCCTTATAATCGTGCAGATTAAGAAAAAGAATAATAAAAAACTCAAAAATAACGATATTATGGAAAGCAACTGTGTGGAAATCAAGATATCCTTTGAAAAAATTCAAAATATTGCCTGAAGAATAAATAAGGCAGGGATATATCATCATCAGTAAAAAAACTGCCGCACAAACTGCAGTAGTTATGCAAAAAACGCCATACCTGTGTTTTCCTTTATAAAAGGCAGCCAGGGGAAGCATAAAGATAAAAATGGAACAAAAGTGAAAGGGAAGATGGTAAAGATCGTACCCGTTTGTAAAAGAAACAATCTGTTTACCAACTTCAATTAAGAAAAGAACAACCGCTAAAACCTGAAAAGGAATCATTCGGTATTTAAGTTCTTTATTGATTAAAAGAAGCCTTAAAGAAAAGGCGACTATAATCATTATAATAACTGCAGGAATAAGTGTAAGCGCGTGCTCTTTAGACCATAACTCCACTTTCATCACCTCTAATCTTTTGTATAAGGATATTTTATCACAATAAATAAGATATTTCAACAAAAAAATCCCACACTAAAAAGTGTGGGATTAAAGTTTTATCAGATAACGCGAACGCGGATAATACCTTCAATTGCTTTAATGAAATCAACAACTTCAGGCTTAAACTCGTTATCAATATCAATAATGGTGTAAGCGAAATCGCCTTTTGAAGCGTTAATCATACCGCTGATGTTTTCGCCGCTTGAAGCAATTGCAGCAGTGATTCTGCCAACCATATTGCTTGTGTTTTTGTGCATAACGGTGATACGTGCGTTACCGCTTCTGTTCAATGTTACGCTTGGATAGTTAACACTGTAAACAATGTTTCCGTTTTCAATAAACTCTTTTAATTCCTTTGAAGCCATAACAGCGCAGTTGTCTTCACTTTCAGGTGTTGAAGCACCAAGGTGTGGGAATACAACAACGTTTTTAGCGCCGATTAAAGCATCGCTTGCAAAGTCGGTAGCGTATTTATAAATCTTACCACTTTCGCAAGCAGCAATAACGTCAGCATCCTTAATAAGACCGCCACGGGCAAAGTTAAGAATAATAACGCCATCTTTCATTTTTGAGATTGTATCAGCATTGATCATACCCTTGGTTGAATCAATCTGCGGAACGTGAAGTGAGATAATATCGCACTTATTATAGATTTCTTCTAAATCATCAGCCTTTTTAACTGCACGGGAAAGCTTCCAGGCAGCTTCAACTGAAACAAAGGGATCATAACCGATAACGTTCATGCCCAAAGCAACTGCGGCATTTGCAACAAGACCACCAATTGCACCTAAACCGATAACGCCTAAGGTTTTGCCCATAATTTCAGGGCCAACGAACTGGCCTTTGCCTTTTTCAGCCATTTTGCCAACCTGATCACCGTTGCCTTTAAGGGTTTTTGCCCAGTCAGAAGCTTCAACAATGTTTCTGCTTGCGGCAATCATAGCGCCAAGAACCATTTCCTTAACAGCGTTTGCGTTAGCACCGGGAGTGTTGAAAACAACGATACCTTTTTCAGCACAAACATCACAGGGAATATTGTTTACGCCTGCGCCTGCCCTTGCAACTGCTAAAACGCTTTGGGGGAAATCATATGTTAGCATATCTGCGCTGCGAACAAGGATACCAACGGGATTTTTTGCATCTTCGGTAATGGTATATTTATCTTCAGTTAAGTTTTCTTTAACAACGCTTGCGATAGAATTAAGCTTTAAGATCTCTGTCATTTTTATATCCTCACTTATTTTCTGCTTCAAACTTCTTCATAAATGCAATAAGTTTTTCAATACCTTCAACAGGCATTGCGTTATAAATGGAAGCACGCATACCACCAACAAGGCGGTGACCCTTAAGTGAAACAAGGCCTTCTTGCGCTGCTTCTTTAACAAACTTAGCATCAAGGTCTTCACTTGGTGTAACAAAAGGTACGTTCATAAGTGAACGGTCTTCCTTCTGAACGCTGTTTTTATAGAAGTCAGATGAATCAATGTAATCATAAAGCATATTTGCTTTTTTAACGTTTGTTTTATAAATAGCTTCAACACCGCCCATTTCCTTAATCCAACGGAAAACAAGCATTGAAACGTAAATGCTGTAGCAAGGTGGGGTGTTATAAAGGCTTTCTTTATCAGCCTGGGTCTTCCACTTAAGCATTGTGGGGCAGTTTTCGGTAAAATTATCTAAAAGATCATCACGTACGATAACAACAGTAACACCTGCAGGACCGATGTTCTTCTGTGCGCCTGCATAAATTACGCCAAACTTAGTAACGTCAACAGGCTCAGAAAGAATCATTGATGACATATCTGCAACCAATGGAACGTTTTCGGGTGTTTCGGGAACGTAATTGTATTTTGTACCAAAGATAGTGTTGTTGAAGCAAATGTGTAAGAAGTCTGCTTCAGGGTCAACCATATCCTTTGTTACTTTAGGAACATATGTATAAGTTGCATCTTCACTTGTTGCAATTACACGGGCATTTGTAAGCCTTTTGCCTTCTTTTGCGCAAAGGCCCGAAAAGTTGCCTGAAACAATGTAATCGGCTTTACCGTTCTTATGAAGATTAAGTGCAACGGAAGCAAACTGTGTGCTTGCACCGCCCTGAACAAAAAGAACCTTATAATTATCCGGAATATTCATAAGTTCACGGATTAAAGCTTCGGCTTCTTTGATAATGGCATCGTAACACTTTGCACGGTGGCTCATTTCAAGAACACTCATTCCTGAACCTTCGTAATCAAGCATATCTGCTGCTGCTTTTTGTAATACCGATTCCGGCAGCATTGACGGACCGGCACTGAAGTTATAAACTCTCATTTTTTGCCTCCTACTTAGCGTTACGCTATAATAAATTTTTAACACGTTTTTCGTGTATTTGCTTTATTATACTACTGTATTATAATAATGTAAAGTAATTTTTAAAACATATTTAAAAAAGAATTTTTATGCACAATATTCATAAAATATGCATAAAATTTTCAGTAAAAATAAAAGTATATATATAATAATGAATTCATTTATATATATCCTATATTTATAACTCGCTGATATCATCAATTAAGGGTGCACCTGTTGTGGTAACCATATTAAACTCATAGCATATATAGTGGAAGTTACGATCGTCAAGTTTATATCTCAGTGCAACGGTGTTTTCCCTATAGGCAGAAAGGTACTTTGGTTTATCAGTCTGATCAAAAACACCTAAAAAAGTTTTTATGCTTTCAAAATTCATTTCTTCTTTTAAAGACGGTGTAAGATAGTTAAGTGCAAGGTCTTTAATGTTTAATCGCACTGCCTGGCAAAACAAACGAAGATGGTCAAAGGTGCTGTTGCAGGTGCAAGGGGTGATTTCGCTTTTAATAAGGGAAAGGCTTTCGCTGTACCTTTGGTGCACTTCAAAAAAATCCATATCACCGGGGGAAAAGATTGTATGTAAGGTTTTATCCTGTAAAGAATATTCCCTGCAAGGCAGTGGGGCACAAAGGGGAGCAAGGTTTTTATTAAGGGGAATAATATGGGTTAAGGTTTTTGCAAGCACGCAGGAATTATTAAAAGGTTCAAAATCAATTATAGGCTCAGGAAAATAAATGCGATTTCCGTTTTGCTGTTCAAATATAAGATAATTTCCGCAAAGCCCTAAAAAACCGTTTGCCCAAGGCTGTTCTTTTAAGATGATCGGCGGAACTGAAGAAAAAGGCTTTTTAAATACAAGCTCAAGTAAATAGATGTCCTCGTTCCATTTGTAAAGATGGGCGCTTCCGTTTTTTAAGCGGAAAGGATCAGCATCAATATGACTAACAATGGGAAAGAACCCTTCTTCAAAAGCTGAAGCAGAAAGAATGGTTTCGCCGTTTAGTAAAGGTAAAGACAGTTCCTTATTATTATATAATGCGCCTTGAAAAACTCCGTTTAAAGAGATTACACAATCAACGTTGGAATTTAAAATAAGCGTTGCCATAAAGCTTTCCCCTTTATAAAAAACGTTTTTATACAATATATGAAGAAAAACAGGCAAAAATCAAAGTTTACAAAAAGTTCACAATTTAAGGCAAAAAAACAGTTGCAAAAATAAAAAATCTATTATATAATCTTCACGTTGTCCTATGCGGTGGGATAACTGCGCTTGTTTTAGCGTAAATGGTATGAAGCGGAAGGTTGCTGCTCCTTTGAATGCAGGTAATTTCCGTGGACAATTGTCCGGACAATCGGGCGAATGGCCAAGTACCCACCGCCGCTTAAAAATTTTAAAAGCGGCACACACGGTGCAGTGTATTTGAGCCGAAAATAAGGAGGTATATAAATGGCATCGCAGAAAATCAGAATCAAGTTAAAGGCTTATGATCACAACCTTATTGATCAGTCAGCCGAAAAGATCGTTGATACAGCGGTCAAGACCGGAGCCACAGTAAGTGGTCCCATTCCATTACCAACTGAGAAGGAAGTAATTACTATTCTTCGTGCTCCTCATAAATATAAGGATAGCCGTGAACAGTTTGAACTTCGTACTCACAAACGTCTTATTGACATTTACAATGCTGGTCCTAAAACAGTAGATGCACTTATGAAGTTGGATCTTGCTGCCGGCGTTGACATCAACATTAAGTTATAAGGAGGATGAACGATGATGACAAAAGGTATTTTAGGCAAAAAGATCGGTATGACACAGATCTTTGCACAAGACGGCACAGTAGTTCCTGTAACAGTCGTTCAGGCCGGCCCCTGTGCAGTTGTACAGGTTAAAACACAAGAAAAAGATGGCTACGAAGCCGTTAAAGTGGGCTTTGGCACTGTAAAGGAACAAAACGTAAACAAAGCCGACAAGGGTCAGTTTGTTAAGGCAAACGTTCCCGCAGCACGTTATATGCGTGAATTTAAGTTTGAAAACGCTGCCGATTATAAGGCAGGCGACGTTATCACTTGCGATATCTTTGCAGAAGGTGATAAGGTTGACGTTACAGCAAAAACAAAGGGTCACGGATTTAGTGGTGTTATCCAGAGATGGAATCAGCACACAGGCCCAATGTCACACGGTTCAGGCGCACACAGGGTTGTAGGTTCAATGGGCGCAAGCTCATCACCCAGCCACGTGTTCAAGAACAAGCACATGCCCGGTCAGTGGGGTAACGAACAGGTTACTGTTCAGAATCTTCAGATCGTTCGCGTTGACACTGAAAGAGGCGTTCTTTTAATCAAAGGCGCAGTTCCCGGTGCTCAAGGTGCACTGCTTACTATTAAGCAGTCAGTTAAACGTAAGTAAGGAGGTAAGCAGGTATGCCAAGAGTTAATGTATATAACATTGAAGGCGAAAAGGTTTCAACCGTTACTTTAAAGAAAGATATCTTTGAAGTTGAAGTTAACACCCACGTTCTTCATACAGTAGTTCGTGCACAGCTTGCAAACAAGCGTCAGGGCACAAAAGGCACACTCACTCGTACAGAGGTTGCCGGCGGCGGTAAAAAGCCTTTCCGTCAGAAAGGTACAGGCCGTTCCCGTCAGGGTTCAAGCCGTTCACCACAGTACTACAAGGGTGGCGTAGTATTTGCACCTAAGTCAAGAGATTTCTCAATTACAGTTCCCAAAAAGGTTAAGAGACTTGCTCTTAAGGGCGCACTTACAGCAAAAGCAACAGATAAGGACATTATTATTCTTGATGCCCTTGAAATTGAAGCAAAAACAAAAGCAATGGTTAAAGTTCTTGCAAACCTTAAGGTTGAAGGCAAGGCTTACATCATTAACGAAGAACCTACAGCTAACGTAGAAAGAGCAGCTGCTAACATTCCCGGCGTTAAAACAGGCCTTGTTAACACAATCAACGTTGTTGATATCCTCAACCACGATAAGCTCATTCTTACAAAGGCTGCACTCAAAAAGCTTGAGGAGGTATATGCATAATGTTTAACGAAGATATCATTATCAAACCTGTTCTCACAGAAAAGAGCTATGACATGATGGCTGATAAGCGCTACGTTTTCCAGGTAGCACCTAAGGCAACTAAAACCCAGATCAAAACCGCAGTTGAAGAAATCTTCGGCGTGAAGGTTGAAAAGGTTAACACAGTTGTTACACAGGGCAAGCTTAAACGTATGGGCAAGTATGAGGGCAGAACCTCAACAGTTAAAAAAGCTTACGTAGTTCTTAAAAAGGATTCAAAGGCTATTGAATTCTTTGAGAATATGGCTTAATTTAAGATTTAATTATACTTCGGGTTGCAAAGCAGCAGCATAGGGCACCCGTAAGTGATAAAATTCAGCTGCTGAGAAATGGAGTTAATTTCAATGGGTATTAGAAAGTATAAACCGACTTCCCCTGCAAGACGTTTTATGTCGGTTTCAACCTTTGAAGAAATCACAAAGACCACTCCTGAAAGATCCTTACTTGATAAGGTTTCAAAAACAGGTGGTAGAAACAATGCAGGTCGTTTAACAGTTCGTCATCACGGTGGCGGAAACACAAGAAAATACAGAATTATTGATTTCAAGCGTAATAAAGATGACGTTCAGGCTCGTGTAGCATCAATTGAATACGATCCTAACCGTAGTGCTAACATTGCACTTCTTAACTACGCTGATGGTGAAAAGCGCTACATTTTAGCACCTTTAGGTATCAATGTTGGCGATATGATCCTTTCAGGCGAAAAGGCTGATATTAAGCCCGGTAATGCTCTTAAGATTAAGAATATCCCAGTTGGTACTCTTATTCACAATATTGAGCTTATGCCCGGCAAAGGCGGCCAGCTTGTTCGTGCAGCAGGTAATGCAGCACAGCTTATGTCAAAGGAAGATAAGTACGCACAGGTTCGTCTTCCCTCAGGTGAAGTTCGTTACATTCTTCTTGAATGCAAGGCTACAATCGGTCAGGTTGGTAACCTTGATCACGAAAACGTTTCTATCGGTAAAGCTGGTAGAAAGCGCCATATGGGCGTTCGTCCTACCGTTCGCGGTGTTGTTATGAACCCCTGTGATCACCCCCACGGTGGTGGTGAAGGTAAATCCCCTGTTGGCCGTCCCGGCCCTGTTACTCCTTGGGGTAAGCCTGCACTTGGTTACAAGACTCGTTCAAAGAAGAACAAATCAAACAAATATATCGTAAAACGCCGCAACGGCTAATAAATCGGAAGGAGACTCATTATGAGCAGGTCAGTTAAAAAAGGACCATTTATAAGCGCTAAGCTTTTAAAGAAGGTTGAAGAAATGAATGCTTCCGGGGAAAAGAAAGTTATCAAAACCTGGTCAAGATCATCAACGATCTTTCCCCAGATGGTAAGCCATACATTAGCCGTTCATGACGGCAGAAAGCATGTTCCTGTTTATATCACAGAAGATATGGTAGGACATAAGTTAGGTGAATTTGCACCTACAAGAACATTCAGAGGTCACTCGGGTTCCGAGAAGTCTTCAGGAAGGTAATAGGAGGAATGGCAAATGGCAACAAGAATTAAAGAAAAAGCAGCAAAACGTCATGAAACTCGTGACATGCGTCCAAAAGCTATTGCAAAGTACATTCGCATCTCTTCCCGTAAGGTTCGCATTGTTATTGATCTTATCCGCGGTAAGCAGGTAGACGAGGCTCTTGCTATCCTTCAGTTTACACCTAAGGCAGCATCCCCCGTTGTAGAAAAGGTTCTTGCATCAGCAATAGCCAATGCGGAGAACAACCCTCCGTACCTTAACAGAGATAACCTTTACGTTGCAGAGGTTTATGCAAACCAGGGCCCAACCCTTAAGCGTTTCAGACCTCGTGCAAAGGGCAGCGCAGCACCTATTTTAAAGCGTTCAAGCCACATCACAGTTATCCTTGATGAGAAGAAGGAGGATAAATAATTATGGGACAGAAAGTTAATCCCCACGGCCTCAGAGTAGGCGTTATTAAGAACTGGGATTCACGTTGGATCGCAGGCAAAGATATGGCAGCTAATATCGCAGAAGATAATAAGCTTCGCACATATTTAAAGAATAAGCTTTATTCATTTAACGTTTCAAAGATTGAAATTGAACGTAAAAGCAACAACGTAACACTTTTCATTTATACCGCAAAGCCCGGTGCTCTTATTGGTAAGGGCGGCGCCGGCATTGAAGCTTTAAGCCAGGATGTTCAGAAGCTTATCGGTAAAAATGTTAAGGTTAACATTATGGAAATCAAGAAGCCCGATATGGATGCTCAGCTTGTTGCTGAATCCATTGCACAGCAGCTTGAAAAGCGTGTATCTTTCCGCCGTGCTATGAAGCAGTCAATGCAGAGAGTTACCCGTGCAGGCGCAAAGGGTATCAAGATTTTAGTATCAGGTCGTCTTGGCGGTGCAGAAATTGCACGTAGCGAAGGCTATCATGAAGGCAGCATCCCACTTCAGACACTTCGTGCTGATATTGACTACGGTTTTGCTGAAGCAGCAACAACCTATGGCCGTATCGGTGTTAAGGTTTGGGTTTACAAGGGAGAAATTCTTGCAAAGAAGGCTGCTAAAGCAGAAGGAGGCAAGTAATTATGTTAATGCCCAAAAGAGTTAAAAGAAGAAGAGTTTTCCGTGGCAGAATGAAGGGTACAGCACAGCGCGGTAACTTCATCGCTTACGGTGATTACGGTCTTGTTGCTACTGAACCCGGTTGGATCAAGAGCGCACAGATCGAAGCAGCCCGTATCGCTATGACCAGATATATTAAGCGTAGCGGTCAGGTTTGGATTAAGATATTCCCCGATAAGCCCGTAACAGCTAAGCCCGCTGAAACCCGAATGGGTTCAGGTAAGGGTTCACCTGAATACTGGGTAGCAGTAGTTAAGCCCGGCCGTGTTCTTTTTGAAATGAACGGCGTTGATGAAACTACTGCACGTGAGGCATTGCGTCTTGCAAGCCACAAGCTTCCCATTAAGGTTAAATTCGTTAAGAGGGAAGATTACAATAAAGAACAGGACGGTGAAGTTTGATGAAACCGAGTAAGCTTCGTGAAATGAATGCTGAAGAGCTTAATAAGAAGCTTTCAGAGCTCAAGAGAGAGCTTTTAAACCTCAGATTTCAAAATGCCACCGGTCAGCTTACTAACCTGAAGCAAATTGATGCCTGCAAAAAGGATATTGCAAGGGTTATGACCATACTCAGAGAATTAGAGCTTAAGGGCTAAGGAGGTTGAGGACTGTGGAAAGAAATTTTCGTAAACAGAGAGTAGGTACAGTTATCAGCGATAAGATGGATAAGACAATCGTTGTTGCAGTTAAAACAAAGGTTCTTCATCCTCTCTATGGTAAGACTGTAAACCGTACAACAAAATTTAAGGCTCATGATGAAAACAATGAATGTGGAATCGGTGATACCGTTCGCATTATGGAAACAAGACCATTGAGCAAAGATAAAAGATGGAGATTGGTTGAAATAGTTGAAAAGGCAAAATAAGCTTTTTTAAACTGTTTTACCGGAAAGGGGTAAAAAATGATACAACCTCAAACAAGATTGAAGGTTGCCGATAATACCGGCGCAAAAGAAATTATGTGCATAAGAGTTCTTGGTGGCTCTTTCAGAAGATACGGCAGCGTTGGCGATACCATCGTTGCATCAGTTAAAACAGCTGCGCCCGGCGGCGTAGTTAAAAAGGGTGACGTTGTAAAGGCAGTTATCGTTCGTACAACAAAACCCACCCGCCGTGCTGACGGAACATATATCCGTTTTGATGATAACGCTGCAGTTATTATCAATGATCAAAAACTTCCCCGTGGTACCCGTGTATTCGGACCCATCGCAAGAGAACTTTGTGAAAAAGACTTTATGAAGATTATCTCTCTTGCACCGGAAGTTCTGTAAGGAGGACATATTCATGAAAATCAAAAAAGGTGATACCGTTATCGTTATTAGCGGTGAAAGCAAGGATTTATCCCAGCCCAAAAAGGTTCTTCGTGCTATGCCCAGTGAAAACAAGCTTATTGTTGAGGGTGTTAATATGATCATCCGTCATACCAAACCCAAGAAAATGGGCGAAGCAGGTGGCCGTATTGAAAAGGAAGCACCTATTGATGCTTCAAACGTAATGTTATACTGCCCCAACTGCAAAAAAGGTGTTCGTGCCGGATACGAAGTTGTTGATGGCAAGAAAACCCGTATTTGCAAAGAATGCAAAAAGGCAATTCAGTAATTGGGAGGAGAGATACTATGGCCAGATTAAAGGATAAATACGTAAACGAAATCGTTCCCGCAATGGTTAAGAAGTTTGATTACAAAAATGTAATGCAGGTTCCAAAACTTGACAAGGTTGTTGTAAACGTAGGCCTTGGCGATGTTAAGGATGATGCAAAGAAGTTCCAGGCTGTTGTTGAGGAAATCAGACTTATTACAGGTCAGGCACCTATCGTAACAAAGGCTAAAAAGTCCGTTGCTAACTTCAAAGTTCGTGAAGGAATGAACATCGGCGCAAAGGTAACTCTTCGTGGCGAAAGAATGTATGAATTCGTTGACAAACTTTTGAACATAGCACTTCCCCGTGTTCGTGACTTCCATGGCGTTTCAGCCAACTCATTTGATGGCAGAGGTAACTATGCTCTTGGTATTAAAGAACAGCTTATCTTCCCTGAAATTGAGTACGATAAGATCGACAAGGTAAGAGGTATGGACATTATATTTGTTACTACAGCAAATACAGACGAGGAAGCTCGTGAACTTTTAGGCTTCATGGGCATGCCTTACGCAAACTAAGAGAGGGAGGAAAAAGATAATGGCAAAGAAAGCAATGATCAATAAACAGCAAAAGAAGCAGAAGTTTTCCACACGTGAATATACTCGCTGCAGCATTTGCGGCCGCCCTCACGCAGTTCTCTCTAAGTACGGTATCTGCCGTATTTGCTTCAGAGAATTAGCATATAAGGGTCAGATTCCCGGCGTTAAAAAAGCAAGTTGGTAAGTAACAAATATATGGAAGGAGGATACCAATAATGGTTTTAACAGATCCTATTGCAGATATGCTCACCAGAATTCGCAATGCGATGGTAGCACGTCACTTAACAGTAGATATTCCTAAGTCAAACGTAAAGCAGGCTATTGCCCAGCTTCTTCTTGATGAAGGTTACATTAAAGGTGTTGAGGTTATTGATGAAGCACCTCAGGGCACCATCCGTATTACTCTTAAATACGGTGCAAACAAAGAAAGAATCATCTCAGGTCTTCGCAGAATTTCAAAGCCCGGCTTGAGAGTATATGCTCGTGCAGAAGAACTTCCCAGAGTTTTGGGCGGTATGGGTATCGCTATTATATCCACTTCAAAGGGCATTATGACAGATAAGCAAGCTCGTTCACTTAACATCGGTGGCGAAGTATTAGCTTACGTATGGTAATCAGGAGGAAAGTAGATTATGTCAAGAATAGGTAAAAATCCCGTAGCTATTCCCGCCGGCGTAACAGTAACTGTGGCTGACGGCAACGTAGTTACTGCAAAAGGCCCCAAAGGCACTTTAACACAGCAACTGTCCAAGGACATGATCATCAAGGTTGAAGGCAGCGAAGTTCTCGTTAGCCGTCCCTCCGATGAGAAAGATCACCGTGCACTTCACGGTCTTACAAGAACACTTATTAACAATATGGTTATTGGTGTTTCAGAAGGCTTTTCAAAGAGCCTTACCATTATCGGTACAGGTTACCGTGCAGCATTAAACGGCACAAAGCTTGTACTTAATATGGGCTATTCACATCCCGTTGAAATGATCGCACCTCAGGGAATTACAATTGAAGTTCCCTCACAAACACAGATCATCGTACGTGGTGCTGATAAGCAGGTTGTTGGTCAGTTTGCAGCAGAAATCCGTTCTGTTAGAGAACCCGAACCCTATCATGGCAAAGGTATTCGTTATGAAGGCGAATATGTTGCTATGAAAGAGGGTAAAGCCGGTAAGAAGTAATTGAAAGGAGCATTAGCATTATGATAAAGAAAATAGATAAAAACGCTAACCGTCTTGCAAGGCACGCACGTGTTCGTAAGAAGATCAGCGGAACATCAGATCGTCCAAGATTAGACGTATATCGCAGCAATAGTCATATCTATGCTCAGGTTATTGATGACAGTAACGGCACAACACTTGCAGCAGCTTCAACTTTAGAAGCAGAAGTTGCAAAGGCTGTTGAAGAAATGACAAAGACAGACGCTGCTAAAACAGTAGGTAAACTTATTGCTGAACGTGCTCAGGCAAAAGGCATTAAAGTTGTTGTATTTGACAGAGGCGGATACCTCTACACCGGTCGTGTTCAGGCTCTTGCAGAAGCAGCCCGTGAAGCCGGTTTGGAATTTTAATGGAGGTAAAAAGCGATGAGTAAGAGAATTGATCCTAAAACACTTGATTTAAAAGACAAGTTAGTTGCAGTAAACCGTGTTGCCAAAACCGTTAAGGGTGGCCGTAACATGCGCCTTGCAGCACTTGTAGTTGTTGGTGACGGAAACGGCCACGTTGGCGTTGGTCAGGGTAAGGCTGTTGAAGTTCCCGAAGCAATCCGTAAGGCAACAGAGGATGCTAAAAAGAATATTATTAAGGTTTCACTTGATGGCACAACAATTCCTCATTCAGTAATTGGTAAGTTTGGCCGCGGCAAAGTTCTTCTTATGCCTGCTCCCGAAGGTACCGGTGTTATTGCTGGTGGTCCTGTTCGTGACGTTCTTGAAATGGTTGGCGTACGCGATATTCTTACAAAGAGCCAGGGTTCAAACAACCCCGCTAACTGCGTAAAAGCAACTATTGAAGGCCTTGCTTCATTAAAGACAGCTGAGGAAATCGCACAGATGCGCGGTAAGTCAGTTGACGAGATCATGGGCTAAGGAGGACAATATAATGTTAAAAATTACATTAACAAAAAGTACAATCGGCTGCAAAAAGGACCAGATTGCTACTGTAAAGGCCCTCGGCCTTAAAAAATTAAATTCAACAGTTACACAGGCAGATAATGCTGCTATCCGCGGTATGATCTTTAAGGTTAAGCACCTTGTAACAGTTGAAGAAATTGACTAATCGGAGGTACAGATAAATGAAATTAGTAGATTTAATGCCCGCAGAGGGTGCTGTACAGACCGGTCGCCGTAAGGGCCGTGGTCCCGGCAGCGGATTAGGCAAAACTTCCGGTAAAGGTCATAAGGGTCAGAATGCTCGTTCAGGCGGTGGCGTACGCCCCGGTTTTGAAGGCGGCCAGATGCCCCTTACACGTAGATTACCAAAGCGCGGTTTCTTTAACCCCTTTAGCAAGATTTACACAGAAATCAACGTTGCAAAGCTTGATATCTTTGAAGAAGACACAGTAGTTACTGCTGAACTTCTTAAAGAAAAAGGCATTATTTCAAAGATTGAAAAAGATGGCGTTAAGGTCCTTGGAAACGGCGAACTTACAAAGCGACTTACTGTTCAGGTTGCAGCCTTCACCCGTACGGCTCAGCAGAAGATTGAGGCGCTCGGAGGAAAGGCTGAGGTGGTATAAATGTTTTCAGTATTCAAGAACGCTTGGAAGCTTCCTGAACTTCGTAAAAAGATTTTATACACACTTTTGATGCTTCTTGTTTACAGGCTTTGTTGTTTCATTCCAACACCCGGTATTAACCCTGCATTACAGATTGATGCAGCAAACGATAATATCTGGGGCCTTATGAACATCATTACAGGTGGTTCCCTTCAGGGTTATCACTTTATGGCTATGGGTATTTCACCCTACATCAATGCTTCAATTATCATTCAGCTTCTTCAGGTAGTTATTCCTGGGCTTGAAAGATTAGCTCATCAGGAAGATGGCAGAGAAAAGATTAACAAGATCGTAAGATATACATCATTTGGTCTTGCTTTCCTTCAGGCTGTTGGTATTTGTTATGCATTCAGCGCTTCTAACGATATGTTCGTTAAAGGCATTAACGAATGGCTTGCATATATTATTGTTGGCCTTTCACTTACTGCAGGTACTGCAGTTGCAATTTGGATTGGTGACCGCATCAGTGAAAAGGGTGTGGGTAACGGTATTTCAATGCTTATTTTCGTTGGTATCATTGCTCGTTTCCCTGTTACTGCGCAGAACTATCTTCAAACAGCAGCAACAAACTCACAGGCAGGCAACAACGCACTTTGGTGGATTCTTCCCATCGTGCTTATTGCAATCGTAGCCTTGATTGTTTTTGTTATTTTTGTTGAACTTGGCGAACGTAGAATTAACATTCAGTACGCTAAGCGCGTTTCAGGCAGAAAGGTTTACGGTGGACAGAGCACTTATATGCCCATTAAGCCTAACTCCTGCGGCGTTCTTCCCTTGATTTTCTCAATGTCACTTTTAATGTTCCCCAGCATTCTTACCGGTATGTTCTGGTCAGGAAGCAAGTTTGAAACATTCTATACAAAGTGGCTTGGTCAGGGAACTTGGGGTTATCTTGTTGTAAGCTTCTTGTTAACAATCGGTTTTGCATATTTCTATTCTGCAATTACCTTTAACGCAGCCGAAACAAGTAAAAACCTTCAGAAATACGGCGGATTTATCCAGGGTATCAGACCCGGTAAACCCACCACTGATTATCTTAACAAGGTATCAAAACGTCTTGTTCTTTTCAGCGGTTTATACCTTGGCGTGATTTCAAGCATTCCTATGCTTGCAAGCGCAATTCTTTCATCCATTCCTAACTTTGATGCAAACACTGTTTTAAGCCTTGCGCTTACTTTCTCTTCAACAGGCTTACTCATTATCGTAAGCGTTGCAATTGAAATTACAAAGCAGCTTGAAAGCCAGATGGTAATGCGTCACTACAAGGGATTCCTTGATTAATAAAGGGGAATTAGTATGAAAATGATTTTATTAGGAGCTCCGGGTGCCGGTAAAGGCACCCAGGCAGCCCAAATTTGTAAAAAATACGGTATTCCACACATTTCCACAGGCGATATGTTCCGTGAAAATATGGGTAACAATACCGAACTTGGCAAATTGGCAAAAACATATATTGACGCCGGCAAGCTTGTTCCTGATGAAGTAACACTTGCAATGGTTAAGGACCGTCTTGAAAGAGATGACTGTAAAAACGGTTTTCTTTTAGATGGTTTCCCCCGTACAATAGCCCAGGCTGACGGCCTTAAAGCCCTTACAAGCCTTGACTGTGTTCTGAATATTGATGTTAATACTGATTTGCTGCTTAACAGAATTACAGGCAGACGTATTTGCCCCAAGTGTGCAGGCACTTATCATATCAGCACACTTACTTCAGATCTTTGCCCCGCTTGCCAGGAAAAACTGGTTCAGCGTGCAGATGATAATGAAGCAACTGTTAAGTCAAGGATTGACGTTTATAACGCCCAAACAAAGCCTTTAATTGAGTACTATGGTGAAAGCGTAAAATCTGTTGATGGTAACCAAACCACTGATAAGGTTTTTGAAAGTATCGTTAAGGTGCTGGAGGCAATCTGATGCTTTTTATCAAAAATAAAAGCGCATTATCCCTTATGGCAGAAGGCGGAAAACTTCTTGCTTCTTGTATGGAACTAATTGAAAACAGCATAAAACCCGGGATGAGCACGTTAGAACTTGACAAAATAGCGTATAAGTATATAATAAGTAATGGCGCAAAACCGTCGTTTTTAGGAATGTACGGCTTTCCCAATACCTTATGTATTTCCGTTAATGAGGAAGTTATCCACGGTATTCCCAAAAGGAATAAGATCATAAAAGATGGTGATCTTGTAAGTGTGGATGGTGGTGTTTATCTTCACGGTTTTCATACGGATATGGCGCGCACCTTTATGGTGGGCGATGTGCATGAAGACCACAAACTGCTTGTGGAAAGGACAAAACAGTCCTTTTATGAAGGAATGAGCTTTGCCCGTGAAGGATGCAGAGTTTCTGATATCTCAAACGGTGTTGAAAAGTATATAAATCAGTTTGGATACGGTATAGTAAAAGAATTTACAGGCCACGGTGTTGGCAGGGAATTACACGAATCCCCTGAAATTCCAAACTACGGTCCTGCAGGCAGGGGCACAAGAATCGTAAATGGTATGACCTTGGCTATTGAGCCTATGATTAACTTAGGCACAGGCAGGGTAGAAGTTTTAAACGACGGTTGGACTACCGTTACTTTAGATGGTAAGGTAAGCGCCCACTGGGAAAATACCGTTGCGGTTATTGATGGCAAACCTGTAATATTAACCGATCCCAACGTAAATATTTAAGGAGGCAACAGATGAAGTTAGGTACTTATGTCTGTGCTACCTGTGGCAGAGATGCCAATAAATGTTTTTTAGTAGTAGAAATATTGGATGAGGCATTCGTAAGAATAGCCGATGGCAAAAGCCGCAAAATCCAATCCCCCAAAAAGAAAAAGATAAAACATCTTATGATTTTAGGGGATGGGGATCCATCCATAAACAAAATGCTTCAAAGTAACCAGCCCGTAACCAACAAACAGGTTTACGGTGCGATAAAAAAATTAAACGCTAATAAAGGCGAGGAGTGAATCCATGTCTAAGGAAGATATCATTGAAGTTGAAGGCGTTGTAACGGAATCTAAAAAGAACGCCGTATTTGAAGTTGAACTTGAAAACGGCCATAAGATTCTTGCGCATATCGCCGGCAAGCTTAGGATGAACAATATTCAGGTGTTACCCGGTGATAAGGTAACAGTAGAAATTTCAACTTATGATCTGACCAAGGGTCGCATCATTTGGAGAAGCAAAAACTGAGGAGGTTATTGTAATGAAAGTAAGACCTAGCGTTAAACCTATGTGTGATAAATGTAAGCTCATTAAGCGTCACGGAAAAGTAATGGTAATCTGTTCCGCTGATAAGAGCCATAAGCAGAGACAGGGCTGATTTTATTAACCCTGTTTTACGGCTGTTTATCAGCCGAATGTATCTATGCGCATTTTTGCGCAAATTTAAAAACAAGGCCTAAAAATCGGGCGCGGCTGACGAATTATTTCGTTTGCCCGATGGCTTTTATATAAAAATATAAATTATTTTTAAACCAATTTTGGAGGTGTACTTAATGGCACGTATCGCTGGTATTGATATACCAAAGGATAAGCGAGTTGAAGCGGCTTTACAGTCAATCTATGGTATTGGCCCCGCTATCGCTAAAGAGATTCTTGATAAAACCGGCGTTAACCCCGATACCCGTGTAAGAGATCTTACAGAGGATGAGGTTAACTTAATAAGAGACTATATTGATAAGAACGTTCAGGTAGAAGGTGACCTTCGTAGAGAAGTTGCACTTAACATCAAACGTCTTGTTGAAATCGGCTGCTATCGCGGTGTTAGACACCGCAAGGGCCTCCCTGTTCGCGGACAGCACACAAAGCAGAATGCAAGAACCCGTAAGGGTCCCAAGAGAACTGTCGGCGCTAAGAAGAAGAAGTAAGGATAGGAGGACGAAATTATGGCAAAAGCTGTTAAAAAGGGCGGACGCCGCCGCATTGAAAAGAAACACATTGAACGCGGTGCAGCACATATCTGCTCATCATTTAATAATACAATCGTTACTATTACTGATGTTAACGGTAACGCAATCAGCTGGTCAAGTGCAGGCGGACTTGGTTTCCGTGGCTCAAAGAAGAGCACACCATTTGCTGCACAGACAGCTGCTGAAACAGCAGCTAAAGCAGCTATGGAACACGGTCTTCGCACTGTTGAGGTTTACGTTAAAGGCCCCGGCAGCGGACGCGAAGCAGCAATCAGAGCACTTCAGGCAGCAGGTCTTGAGGTTAGCATGATTAAAGATGTTACCCCCATTCCTCACAACGGATGCAGACCGCCTAAGCGCAGAAGAGTTTAATTAGGAGGACAAATAATTATGGCAAGATATACTGAAGCGGTTTGCCGTTTGTGCCGCCGCGAAAATCAGAAGCTTTTTTTGAAGGGCGACCGTTGCTATAGTGCAAAGTGTCCTGTAGTTAAAAGAGGAACAGCACCCGGTCAGCACGCAAAGAGCCGCAGAAAGACAAGCGAATATGGTCTTCAGCTTCGTGAAAAACAGAAGGCAAGAAGAACTTATGGCTTACTTGAAAAGCAGTTCCGTAGCTATTTCACAAAGGCTACAAATATGAAGGGCGCAGCAGGTGAAAACATGCTTCAATTACTTGAGCGCCGCCTTGATAACGTTGTTTACCGTCTTGGTTTCGGTGATTCACGTGCACAGGCAAGGCAGATCGTTAACCACGGTCATATTACAGTTAACGGCAAAAAAGTTAACATTCCTTCCTTTATCGTAAAGGCTGGCGATGTTATCGCTATTAACGAAGCATCAACAAGCATTGAAAAGTTCAAGGCAATGCGTGAAGGCACAAGCAAGACAATTCCTGCTTGGCTTGAACTTAATAGCCAGGAACTTTCAGGTAAGGTTGTTGAACTTCCTAAGAGAGAAGATCTTGATCTTAGCATTGAAGAACACCTTATTGTTGAGTTGTACTCCAGGTAATATCGCAATTTAGTAGGAGGGTTAAACAGTATGATAGAAATTATAAAGCCGGTTATCGAGTGTAAACAAGTTAGCGAAGATGGAAAGTATGCACAGTTTGTTGTAGAACCCCTTCGCCGCGGATTTGGCGATACCTTGGGCAATTCTCTCCGTAGAATTTTGTTATCCTCCCTGCCAGGCGCAGCAGCAACACAGATTCGTGTTGAAGGCGTATTACACGAGTTCACAACTGTTCCCGGTGTTACTGAAGATGTAACAAACATCATTCTTAACATCAAGAACATTGCTATGAAACTTAACAGTGATACACCTATTACTGCAACAATCAATGCAGTAGGCCCCTGTGAAGTTACGGCAGGCGATATCAAAGGTGACAGCACACTTGAAATAATAAATAAAGATCTTCATATTGCTACCATTGATGAAGGTGGCGTTCTTAATATGGAAATCGTTATTGATAAGGGTATGGGATACGTTCCCGCTGATAAGAATAAATCAGACGATATGCCTATTGACGTTATCGCTGTGGATTCTATCTACACACCTATTTTAAAGGCAAGTTATCTTGTTCAGAATGCCCGCGTTGGCAGAGATGACAACTTTGATAAGCTTATCCTTGACGTGTGGACAGATGGTTCTATCAGACCTGATGAGGCTATTTCAATAGCCGCAAAAGTTATGAATGATTATCTTGCACTTTTTGTGGACCTTGCAGATAATGTAGGCGGAATCCAGCTTGCAGAAGACAAGGAAGGGGCACAACCCCAATCAAAAGCACTTGATATGACTATTGATGAGCTTGATCTTTCAGTACGTTCATACAACTGCTTAAAGCGTGCAGGAATCAATTCCGTTCAGGAACTTGCACAGCTTGATGAAGCTGATTTGATGCGAGTTCGTAATCTTGGTAAAAAGTCAATGGACGAGGTTCGCGCTAAGCTTGCCGGTCTTGGACTTAAACTCAAGAACAACGAAGATTAATTAGGAGGATAATAAAATGGCCGGTAACAGAAAGCTTAACAGACCTACCGATCAGCGTGTTGCTGTTGTTCGTGGTCTTACTACCGATCTCTTATGGTATGGCCGTATTGAAACAACCGAAGCACGTGCTAAGGAAGTTCGTAAACAGGCTGAAAAGATCATCACCATGGGCATTAAAACCTATGAAGATGTTGTTACAGTTACAAAGTCAAAGCTTAACGATAAGGGACAGAAGGTTGATACCGAAGTTAAAAACGACGGTCCTGACCGCCTTAATGCTCGCCGCAAGATGATGGCATATCTCTATGAAAGAGAAATTGCCCGTGAAAAAGGTGAAAAGAAGGCAGTTTATAAGGTTCGCGTTGAAGGTAACAAACACCCCGTTATTACAAAGATTTTTGAGGAGCTTGCTCCTAAGTATGCAAAGCGCGCTGAAGAAAAAGGTCAGGGCGGCGGCTACACAAGAATCATTAAGATGGGCCCACGCCGCGGTGACGCTGCTGAAAAGGTTATCTTAGAGCTTGTTGACTAATAATAATTTAAAGAAGATGCAAAAAAGCATCTTCTTTTTTTGTTTTTGGCATATTGACTTCGGTGTTTTAAAAAGTTATAATATTTATGTTATTTTTATATAATAGGGGATAACTATGAAAAAATTAGTATCTGCACTTATAATGCTTGTTATGTGCGTAACTTCGTTTATGATCGTTAATTTAAAAGGAGAAACGGTTATGGCAACAGATAATTCAATTGTTTATGCTGATGGTATCGTGCCTTTAACTGATACTAATATCAATTATTTAGGCAGATGGGTTGATTTAGAAAACGGTTCAAAACAATGTTCTTTTGAAAGTTTTATTGAAATCAGTTTTACAGGTAAAACCTTTGGCGCTATGTCGCGTGAAGGTGATTGGTTTTATATGCAGATTGATAACGGTGAAGTTTTTGGAAAATCGCTTTCTTCAAACAAATATACAATGCTTGCCCAAAATCTTGAAGATGGTGAACACACCATTAAACTTTTTGCAGGGGCTCAGGCGCACCGCCCCGTTATTACAGGATTTAAAATTGATGAAGGAGCAAAAACTTTACCGATTAATAGTGTAAAAACCATTGAATTTATAGGCGATTCCATTATGGAAGGCTATTGCACAAATGAAGATAAAGACCCCGATATTTCAAATAACAGCGTATTAAATTCATTTGGCTATAAAACAGGCCAAAAACTTAATCAAAAACATCAGTTAGGGTTTAATATTATCGCCTTTGGCGGTATTGCGATGGGTAAGGGAAGCACAAGCGGTACAAGTGATTGGCTTTCAATGCCACAACGATACTTTAAAGAACGTGAGTTCCTTAAGGATATTGATAAAAATACAGTTGACTGTCTAAAAACAGAAGATTGGGATACAACCAAATACACGCCTGATTACATTGTAATTCATTTAGGCACCAACGATGGAAGAAGCGATAGCGCAGTTTTTAAAGCGGCATATCTTCAGTTTATCGGCAAACTTCAGGAATGTTATAATGGCGTAACGATTTTTGTTATGACGCCTTTTAACGGTACTAAAGCCGAAGAAATTCGTGACGTTGTTAAAGCAACAAATGATAAAAAAGTAATTTTAATAGATTCATCACTTTGGGATATCCCCGGCGGTAGCGATAATTTACATCCTGCCCCTGCAAGCCACGATAAAGCGGCAGAAAAACTTTATGAAGTTATTGATGCCTATCTTACAAAAGGCGAAACACCGCCACAGCCAACGCCTGATAGAACCCCTGAAACCGCAACAACACCAACGCCAAATGGTTCAAAACCTATGGAAGAAGATAAAATGCATTGGGGATATTTTGTTCCAATGGGCGCGGCAGTTTTAATTGCGGCAACAACGGTAACTACAGTTATCATTAAAAAGAAAAAACAATAAAAAAATTGCCCAACAGAAATAGTTGGGCATTTTTGTTGCGCTTTTTTTAAATTGTGCTATAATTATAATACTTTGAAAAAAGGTGAAAGGCTATGAACAAACAACAAGCAAAAGGATACATATTCGTGCTATTAAGCGCAGTTATATACGGTTGTATGCCTTTAATGGCAAAGTATATTTATGCTGACGGTGTTAATCCTTTAACACTTGTTTTTTTGCGTAATTTTTTAGCCTTACCGTCCCTTGCGGTTCTTTCTTTAATAAAAGATAAAAGCCTTAAAGTTTCTTTTAACGTGTTGCCTAAAATAAGCCTTGTTTCTTTTCTTGGTTGCACCATAACGCCAATACTTTTATTTAGTTCTTATAAATATCTGCCATCAGGCACCGCAACGGTTTTTCACTTTATTTATCCCGCGGTCGTAGTGCTTTCAGAACTTCTTATTTTTAAAAAGAAAGCAAGATTAGGCAATATCTTAGGCATAATCTTGTGTATTTCAGGTATATGCTGTTTTTATACACCGGGGCAGATTCCCGATTTAATGGGAAGCCTTCTGGCATTAGGCTCAGGTGTGCTTTTTGCTTCTTATATTCTTTCTCTTTCCTTTTTTAAAGAAAAAATGGGAACAGGATTTTTGTTCAGCTTTTATATTGCGTTGGCGAGCAGTATCTTTACACTTTTAATCGGAATTTTTACAAACTCCATTATGTTGCCTTCATCTTTAAACGGCTGGCTTTTATGCTTGTTGTTTGCTAACCTTGTTACAACAGGGGCAGTAGTTTTGTTTCAGCAAGGCGCATTTATTATCGGTGGGGAAAAGGCAAGTATTATAAGTTCTGTTGAGCCTGCCACAAGCGTTATCGTTGGCGCAATAGTTTTTTTAGAACCAATGAGTGTTCCTGTTATAGTAGGCTCGTGCCTTGTAATAGGTGCAAGCATAGTGGTAATAACCAAATCATTATAGCTTGAACCAGCCTTAAACTGCTGAATTTAGGCATATTTCGGTTTGTCGTCCTTTTAAGGCGACCTGCCTTAACGCGTCCTCCGCACCCAAATCTCACCAAAATTGAGCAGTTTAAGGTCGCAGATTGAAAAATGATAAAATTTTTGTTTTAACAAGGAAAAGCCCGCAGACAATATAGGAAATATTATCAAGGGCTTTGACATAGTAAAAACGTAAATTTTACATTTTACAACTGATTTAAGCTATAATGGTTTGGTTACAGTAAAAAAATAACGGAAGCAACAAGCTTCCGTTTTTTTATTTAATATAAATGCAAACTGCCGCAATTCGCTTTGCTGCTTCAGGCAGGGAAGAAAGAGTAGCGTATTCGTTAGGTGTATGAATAAAATCGCCTGCAACACCGATTGAATCAACGCAAGGTATGCCTGCAACCGTTACCGCCGCCGCATCCGAACCGCCTAAACTTTGCCTTGCTTCCAACGTAGGAAGCCCAATATCAGCGTATATTTCGTTTATTCTATCTAATAACTTAAAGTTCTTTTCGCTTTTTTCCATTGCAGGACAGTAGGATTCTTCTTCCCAGGAAGTTGTTGTTCCTTCAAGGTGGGTTTTTGATAAAATCTCCGCTAAAATTTTCTTACCTTCTTCTAACTGAGCCTGAGTGCTGTAACGGATTTCAGCGTTAAATTTGCAAATATCAGGAACAGTGTTTGCTAAAACACCACCGTTAATAATTCCGCAGTTAAAGGAAAGACCGTCAATTTCTTTAGGATATTCTTCAAGTTTAATAATTTTATAAGCGGCTTCCTGAATAGCGCTTACACCGCCTTCTGCGCAACGGGAACCGTGAATGGAAACACCCGTAACGGTTACCATAAATCTTAAACAACCTTTGCGCCATAAAACTGCCGAGTTCTTTCTTGTGCTTTCGCAGTTTAAAAATGCAATAGAATCCCGCGCTTTATCGCAAATATAATTTATGGTTGCTTTGTTAGAGTATGCGCTTACGTTTTCTTCATCGCTTTGAAGAAGCAAACGTATTGGGCGATGGGTAAAGCCGTTTTCTTTAAGAGCTTTCATTGCTAAAACAGCGGCAACTAAGCCGCCCTTACAATCCATAACACCGGGACCGTAAATGTTATTATCATCTAATTTAACCGCAGGGGAACCAAAGGAGCCTACTTTATGGGCTGTATCCATATGCCCTGAAAGCGATATGGGCGCATTTTCTGAAGAAGCGTTCATTGTGATGCAAACAACGTTGCCAACAATATCGTGCTTAAAAACCTCGGTTTCCCAACCTTCTTTTTTAGCGTATTCTAAAAAATAATTGCCAACCTTATCAACGCCCTCTTTAAAGTTAGTGGGGCTTTCAATATTACCAACGTCTTCCCAGAATTTAATAAATTCGGGATAAAAAGAATCTATTGATTTAAAAACCGAAGTGTGCATAAAAAACTCCTTTACATAAAAAATATTTGCCCAAACCTTCTTAATAAAGTGTTTTTCCAAAAACCAAACTTAAAAGCAGATGCAATTCTTTGAAGCTTATTTTTGTTAAGGTTTTCCGAGTAAAGTTTTATCAGTTTAAAATTTTCACTGCCATCGTTAAAAACTTCAAAAATGTCTTTGGCCTGTAAATAAGTGTTACGGATACTTTCTTTATTCTTTTTTATTTGCAATGCTTTATTAAAAATATAACCAAAGTTCTTTGTGTTTTTTGCGCCAACTTCATTGTTCCCGTGCTGGCGGTATAGTATTAAAGGTTCATCAACAAAACCAACGTTACCAACTATAGTGCAAAGAATGGATAAATACCAATCGTGCATTATCATATTTTTGGTGTTTTCTTTTTTTAAGGCAACAGTTCTTAACAGGTTATTTATCATCACAGTACAGCCTGTAACACTGCTTTGTATTAAAAGATTTTTTAAATCAGGTTTCTTGTTAAGCGCCTGAAAGCGAAACATTGATGGGGCAATTACGTTAAGGTTGTTATCAACAACAACAAGATCCGTATGTACTAATGCAGGACGGCCATTTTCAATTTCCTGCATTTTTTTAAAAGTTTTTTCTATTTTGTCATTTAACCAAACGTCATCGTGATCGCAGAACATATAATATTCCGTGTTAGGTGCGTTTTTTAACAAAAACCAAAAATTAGCCTGGGGGTTTTTTAACGGATTCTCACTTTTTATTAAGGAAATCTGCGGATATTTATTCATATATTCTCTAATAATATCAACCGTTGAGTCTGTTGATGCATCATCAGAAATCAAAATGGAAATCCTATCCTTAAAAGTTTGATTTATCAGGCTGTTCAGCTGAGAAGATATGTACTTTTCGCTATTGTGGGTTGCCACAAGAACAGTAATTTTTTTATCCATAATATACCTCACAAACTGATATTAACATAAAGAATAGGAATAGTCAACAAGTAAAATCAACGTAAAAAAGGCTAATTTTTTTATAAAACGGGTATACAGCAAAATAAAAATGGTGTATAATATTATATAATAATATTGAAAGGAAGGGCATTTTATGGCTTCTGATACACGAAAAAAAGCAAGCTTGTGGTTAAAAATAGTAGCTATTGTGCTTTCGGTCCTCATAGTTATTACCGGTGGATTGATGATAGGATGGCATGCAATATTTGGTTCTATCACTGATGATGGTGGATATCAGGCTTCGCAAGGTCAGGATATTAATAATGCTGATAATATAGTTGTACCTACTATGGCGCCGGATGAAACACACGAGCCTGAGGACCCGGATATTACAAGCAATCCGGATGAAACAAACGCGCCTACCATCAAACCATCAAGCCTTTCCAGCCTTCAAAGCAATATTAAAAACTGGATGAATAACGGAACGCCGGTTAAGGATAAGGACGTTATAAATATCCTTCTTATAGGTATGGATAATTCTGTTAATGGCAAACCGCAACCTATTTCGGTAAACGGCCGTGCTGACGCAATGTGTATAGTTTCTATTAACAAGAGAACAAAAACTATAACGTTAGCATCGCTTTTACGTGATCAGTATAGTTACGTTGTAACAAAAAATAAGGCCAGATTCACTAAATTCCATCACGCGTTAAGCTATGCAGGGCCTGCAAAACAGGTTGAAATGGTTGAAAGCTATTATAAAATAGTTATTGATAATTACGTTATTCTAAGCCTTGATTCACTTCCCAAGGTTATTGACGCGCTTGGCGGTGTTGAAATCAATATAACAAAGAACGAGGCAACGTATCTTAATTCAATTGGCTGGTCTGTTAATCCTAAAGGTGAAAAACGACAGGTAAACGGTAAGGATGCCTTAGCCTATATGCGTATCCGTAAAGGCACTTCAGGCGGCGATACTGCCCGCGTTGGAAGGCAACAACAAGTTATTACTACGATTATAGGCAAAATGAAAAGTAGTTCGGCAAGTCAGATGGTGGAATTAACTAAAAGCATTCTTCCATATGTGCGCACAGGGCTTACTTCTGATAAAATCTTTTCTTTAGTTGCAACAGCGGTTACTGAGGGTTGGTTTAAATACGATATTAAAAGATTAACGCTTCCTGATAGCAGTTGCTCAAAAACGTTTGTTAACTCTGCTGATGGCGGATGGTATTGGAAAGTGGATTATCCCCTTGCAGCACAAAAACTTCAGTTGGCGCTTTACGGTAAAAGCAATATTGTTCTTGAAGCAAACAGAAAAAAATGGATATAAAAAAAATCAATCTATAAAGGTTTGATTAAGCGGAAACTAAGGTTTCCGCTTTTTATTTTTTGGCAATTGTGTGTGAAAAAATACAGGCATACCATATATAGATATCACCCTAAAAATAAATAAAAAATGATAAAAAAACACCCAAAAAAGCCTTGACAAGTATTGACTTTTCTGTTAAACTTGACAATTGTATAAAACTGTATTATGGGGTAAATTGCGCACAAATTTTGTGGGTAAGGGCATTCTGTCCCCAAAACGCCAGAAAATAAGGGGTTTTTAAGCGTTTTGGATTATCCTTTAAGTATCAAGATTAGGAGAGTGAAAGTATGCTTCATAAGGTACTAAACGTAGCAGAAACTGCAAAGGAAGACAGATTATCTTTTGCCCAGATTGATGCCGCATTGGAAATGCCCGACCTGATTGAGATCCAGAAAAATTCCTACAACAAGTTTGTTAAGGAAGATCTTGGTCCTATCGTAAGGGATTTTTCACCAATTGACGATTTCTCAGGTGCAATGAGCCTGGAATTCCTTGACTGCTACATAGAGAATACACCCAAGTATTCTATTGAGGAGTGCAAGGACCGTGACGTAACTTACGCTGCACCAATGCGCGTAAAAGTTCGTCTTACACTTAAAAACGATGACGGAACTGTTCGTGAAATTTTAGAACAGGATGTTTTTATGGGTGAATTCCCACTTATGACGCCTACCGGCACATTTATTATAAACGGTGCTGAACGTGTTGTAGCATCACAGCTTGTTCGTTCACCGGGCTGCTATTTTGCTGATGATAAGCAGGCAGGTAAATTCCAGTTTTCAGCAACCCTTATACCTAACAGGGGCGCATGGATGGAATTTGAAATTGATAATTCAAACGTATTTTCCGTAAAGGTTGATAGAAGCCGTAAGGTTTCAATTACCGCACTTCTTCGTGGCCTTGGATTTGGCAGCGATGAGCAGATTATTGAACTTTTAGGCGAAAGCGAAGTTTTAAAGGCTACTATTGAGCATGACCATCAGAGCAACATTTTCAATGAACTTGATGGCCTTACTGAGATGTACAAGCGTATCCGTCCCGGCGAAAACGCTGAAGAAAAGATTATGCGCGATAGGCTTACTTCAAGCTTCTTTGAAAGCCGCCACTATGATCTTGCACGTGTAGGTCGTTATAAGTTCAACAAAAAGCTTGCCCTTGCTGCAAGAATTGAAGGCAAAGTTGCTGCAGAAGATATCGTTTCACCTGATGGCGAAGTATTGCTTGAAAAAGGTAATGTAATTACTTCCGAAAAGGCTAATGAAATTCAGAATGCAGGCGTAATGCTTGTAAATCTTAATATAGTTTTAAAGAACGATGCAGGCGAAGAAACAGTTAAAACCGTTCGCGTTATGTCCAACGGATTTGTTGATCCTGCAGGCTACCTTAACTTTGATCCTAAGGAAGTTGGCATTAAAGAATACGTTCATTACGATACTTTAATGAAGATACTTTCCGAATGTTCAACTGATGAACAGATTAAAGCACGCCTTGTTGCTGATATGGAAGAGCTTTCCCCTGAGCATCTTTATATGTCAGATATCGTAGCAAGCATTAACTATATGCTTACACTTTTTGAAGGCCATGGCGATCTTGATGATATTGACCATCTTGGTAACCGTCGTGTTCGCTGCGTTGGTGAACTTTTACAGAACCAGTTCCGCGTAGGCCTTTCAAGAATGGAACGTGTTATCCGCGAAAGAATGACAAGCCAGTCAATTGAAAGCGTATCTCCCGCTTCATTAATTAATATCCGCCCTGTAAGCGCAGTTATCAGGGAATTCTTTGGTTCATCACAGCTTTCACAGTTTATGGATCAGAACAACCCCCTTGCTGAACTTACCCATAAGCGCCGTCTTTCAGCGTTAGGTCCCGGCGGTCTTAACCGTGATCGTCCCTCATTTGAAGTTCGTGACGTTCACCATTCACACTACGGCAGAATGTGCCCCATTGAAACACCTGAAGGTAAGAACATCGGTCTTATCGGTTCACTTGCAACATATGCACGTATTAACGAATACGGATTTATGGAAGCACCTTACCGTAAGGTTGATAAAGAAAAGGGTGTTGTTACAAACGAAGTTGTTTACCTTGCAGCAGATGATGAAGATCGTTATATCATCGCACAGGCTAACGAACCCGTTGATGAAAACGGACATTTTGTAAATGACGTTGTTTCTGCACGTAACAAAGATGAATTCATCCGTGTTTCAATTTATGATGTTGATTATATTGACGTTTCACCTAAGCAGGTAGTATCCGTTGCAACAGCAATGATACCTTTCCTTGAAAACGATGACGCTTCCCGTGCCCTCATGGGTGCAAACATGCAGCGTCAGGCAGTTCCGCTTTTAAGAACCGAAGCGCCTATCGTTGGTACAGGTATTGAATATAAAGCAGCCCGTGATAGCGGTGTTTCAGTGCTTTCAAAAGGCCCCGGTGTTGTTGAATACGTTGATGCTGATAAAGTTATCGTTAAGCATGATGATGGCGAAACAGTAACTTATGAATTATTAAAATACCGCCGTTCAAACCAGGGTACTTGCATCAATCAGGTGCCAATCGTTAAAAAGGGTCAGAGGGTTGAATATAAGACCACTCTTGCTGATGGTCCTTCTACTTCACAGGGCGAACTTTCCTTAGGTAGAAATATCGTTATCGCATTTATGCCCTGGAACGGTTATAACTACGAAGACGCTATGCTTATTTCTGAACGTCTTGCCCGTGATGATATCTTTACTACTATCCATATTGAAGAATATGAATGTGAAGCAAGGGATACCAAACTTGGCCCTGAAGAAATCACCCCCGATATTCCTAACGTGGGCGATGATATGCTTCGTAACCTTGATGAAGAAGGTATTATCCGTATCGGTGCAGAAGTTCATTCAGGTGATATCCTTGTTGGTAAGGTTACACCCAAGGGTGAAACTGATGTTACCGCTGAAGAAAGATTACTTCATGCAATCTTCTCAAACGATGCAAAAGAAGTTCGTGATACATCACTTCGCGCACCTCACGGTGAAGGCGGTGTAGTTGTTGATATCAAGATCTTCACTCGCGAAAATAAAGATGAACTTTCACCGGGCGTAAACAAGATGGTTCGTGTTTACCTTGCGCAGAAGCGTAAGATTCACGCAGGTGATAAGATGGCAGGCCGCCACGGTAACAAGGGTGTTATTTCCCGTGTTCTTCCCGAAGAAGATATGCCCTTTATGCCTGATGGTACACCTGTTCAGATCTGCCTTAACCCCTTGGGCGTTCCTTCACGTATGAATGTTGGTCAGGTTCTTGAAGTTCACCTTGGTATTGCCGCTAAAAAACTTGGCATTAAGATTGCCACACCTGTTTTTGATGGCGCACATGAAGCAGATATTGAAAAACTTTCACTTGCTTCAAAACTTTTAGAAAAAATTGATACTCTTCTTACCTTTGCAGTACGCCTTCGTTCAACTGAAGAAGTTCCTGTAGTTGATGGTGCTTTAGGCCATACAGCAGGTCAGCTTTTAGAAATGGGCAAGGCTCTTCGCGGTAAGGATCAGCCTGATTACGATGGCGGTAAGATAGATGTTGAAAGTTATGATAAGGAATTCCTTTTAATTAAGGATCTTGCTTATGATAACGAAGTTGAAGATAAACTTCAGCTTGCAGATCAGGTAATTGCACTTGCTGATAAGTACTTTGTTGCAACTGCCAAAATCTTAGGCGATATGGCTCCACTCTTTGGTCTTGAAAAGATTGAAAACAAGACTAAGAAAGAAGCACAGGCTCAGGAAGAGCTTAATGAATATGCACAGAACGTGTTTACAGGTAAGACTGTTCTTTACGATGGTCGTACAGGTCAGCCTTTTGATAACCCTGTTACCGTTGGTTGTATGTATATGATTAAGCTTATCCACATGGTTGATGATAAGATTCACGCCCGTTCAACAGGCCCATACTCACTTGTTACACAGCAACCTCTTGGCGGTAAAGCCCAGTTCGGTGGCCAGCGTTTCGGTGAAATGGAAGTTTGGGCTCTTGAAGCATACGGTGCAGCACACACCCTTCAGGAAATCCTTACAATTAAGTCCGATGACGTTGTAGGCAGAGTTAAGGCTTACGAGGCCATCGTTAAGGGACAAAACGTTCCTGAACCAGGTATCCCTGAATCCTTTAAAGTTCTTTTAGAAGAACTTCGTTCACTTGCTCTTGATGTTAAGATCTTAACTGAAGAGCATAAGGAAGTTGAGATGCGTGAGCTTCTTGACGATGATAGAGACGTTGTTGAATACGTTGAAGAAAAAGAAAAGAATGCACCTGTTGGCGACCTTCTTTCTATGCTCGGCTATGATGACGACGAAGACGACGAAGACCTTGGCGATCTTGATGATGACTTTGATCTTGGCGATCTTGATGATGAAGATGAAGTTAACATTCTTGATGGCGTTGAAGAGGACGAAGAGGATATGTTTAACGATGATGAACTGACTCTTGATGATGAACTTGATCTTTTAGATGAAGATGACGAGTTCGTTGATGACGACGAGGATGAGGCTGAAGAATAATCAGCCTGGTTCCAAGCTTAAAAAAGCTGACAAAATGAAGAGAGGAAGATGAAGCCTTGTTTGAACTTAATAATTTTGATTCAATACAAATAGGTCTTGCCCCCGCCGAGAAGATCCTTGAATGGTCTTACGGAGAGGTTACCAAGCCCGAAACTATAAATTACCGTACTTTAAAGCCTGAACGCGAAGGTCTTTTCTGCGAAAAGATCTTTGGCCCAACAAAAGACTGGGAATGTTCTTGCGGTAAGTACAAAAAGGGCGCAAGATATAAGGGCCTTGTTTGCGAACGTTGCGGTGTTGAAGTAACAAGAGCAAAAGTTCGCCGTGAAAGAATGGGCCACATTTCACTTGCAGCTCCCGTTTCACATATCTGGTACTTTAAAGGTATCCCCTCAAGAATGAGCCTCCTTTTAAACGTATCCCCCAAGGATCTTGAAAAGGTACTGTATTTTGCAGCATTTATCGTTCTTGATGCAGGTGCAACCGAATATCAGGTTAAAGATGTTATTTCCGATACCGATTACCGTGAAGTAATGGATAGGGAAATCAATATCGGATCTTTCCGCGCCGCAATGGGTGCAGAAGCAGTTCGTGAACTTCTTCGTTCTATTGATCTTGATAAAGAAGCACAGGAATTAAGGGAAGAATTAAAAACTACAAATTCCACGCAAAAACGCGTTAAGGCAGTTAAACGCCTTGAAGTTGTTGAATCATTCCGTAAATCAGGCAATAAACCTGAATGGATGATTATGGACGTTGTTCCTGTTATCCCACCGGAAATTCGCCCAATGGTACAGCTTGATGGCGGCAGATTTGCTTCCAGCGATCTTAACGATCTCTATCGCCGCGTTATTAACCGTAATAACCGCCTTAAGAGACTTCTTGAATTAAGCGCACCTGATATTATTATCAGAAATGAAAAGCGTATGCTTCAGGAAGCAGTTGATGCTTTAATTGATAACGGTCGCCGTGGCCGCCCTGTTACAGGCCCAGGCAACCGCCCATTAAAATCACTTTCAGATATGCTTCGTGGTAAGCAAGGTCGTTTCCGTCAGAACCTTTTAGGTAAGCGTGTTGACTATTCAGGCCGTTCAGTTATCGTTGTTGGTCCTGAACTTAAGATGCATCAGTGCGGTCTTCCTAAGGAAATGGCAATTGAACTTTTCAAGCCTTTCGTTATGAAGCGCCTTGTTGAACTTAACCTTGCACAGAATATCCGCGGTGCAAAGCGCCTTATTGAAAGAGGTACCGCAGAAGTTTGGGACGTTTTAGAAGAAGTTATTCAGGGTCATCCTGTTCTTTTAAACCGTGCTCCTACACTTCACCGCCTTGGTATCCAGGCATTTGAACCTGTACTTGTTGATGGCCGTGCTATTAAATTACACCCATTAGTTTGTACCGCATTTAACGCTGACTTTGACGGCGACCAGATGCCCTGCCACGTTCCCCTTTCAGTAGAAGCACAGGCTGAAGCACGTTTCTTAATGCTTGCTGAAAACAACATCCTTAAGCCTGCTGATGGCAGACCCGTTGTTGTTCCTACACAGGATATGATTATCGGTTCTTACTATCTTACAATCGTTCGTGATGATAAGCCTGCGTTAGATAGAACTTTCTCTTCACCCGAAGAAGCAGTTCTTGCTTACGAAATGGGTAACCTTGGCTTACAGTCATTAACAAACGTTCGTATGTCAAAGACTGATGAAAACGGCGTAACACGTTCAAAGATTATTCAGACCACCGTTGGTAAGATTATCTTTAATAAGGCAGTTCCACAGGATATCGGCTTTGTTGATAGAAACGATCCCGAACACGAATTTGATCTTGAAATTGGTTTCTTAATTGATAAGAAGTCACTTAACAAGGTTGTTTATAAGTGCTATTCCGTTCACGGTGAAGCAATTACTGCACAGATGCTTGATGCTATTAAGGCACAGGGCTTCCAGTATGCAACCCGCGGTGCAATTACCGTTGGTGTTAAGGATGCTGTTATTCCTAAGGCTAAAAAGGAAATCCTTGAAAAAGCAGATACCCAGGTTGCAAAAATCAACGATATGGCAAAGCGTGGTTTCTATTCTGAAGAAGAAAGATACCGTGCAGTTATTGATACCTGGCGTATCGCAAAAGATGATGTTACAGTTGAACTTATGAATGGTCTTGATAAGTTCAATCCCATCAACATGATGGCTGTATCCGGTGCTCGTGGTAATAAATCACAGATCACACAGCTTGCAGGTATGCGTGGCTTGATGGCTGACCCATCAGGTAGAACAATTGAAATTCCCGTTAAGGCAAACTTCCGTGAAGGTCTTACAATTATTGACTTCTTCATGTCTTCACACGGAACACGTAAAGGTCTTGCCGATACAGCTCTTCGTACTGCTGACTCCGGTTACCTTACAAGGCGTCTTGTTGACGTTTGTCAGGACGTTATCGTTCGTGAAGAAGATTGCCACCAGAACCATTCATCAATCAATACACCAAACGGTGTTTACGTTGAAGATATTATTCACGATGGTTCAGTTATTGAAACTGTTGCAGAACGTATCAAAAACAGAACTTTAGCTGAAGATATTTTAGATGATAACGGAAATGTTGTTTTCACAGATGGTACATTAGTAACTGATGAAATTGCTGATAAGATTACCCTTTCAAAAGAAAAGGGTGGTTTAGGCAGAACAAAGGTTATGATCCGTTCAATTTTCACTTGCCGTTGCGAACACGGTGTTTGTGCTAAGTGCTACGGTGCTGACCTTTCAAACAACAAACCTGTTGCTATCGGTGAAGCAGTTGGTATTATCGCAGCACAGTCAATCGGTGAACCCGGTACTCAGCTTACTATGAGAACCTTCCACACCGGTGGTGTTGCCGGAACCGATATTACACAGGGTCTTCCCCGTGTTGAAGAAATCTTTGAAGCACGTAAACCTAAGGGCCTTGCAATTCTTTCTGACGTTGCAGGTAAGGTTGAAGTTAATAACATTCGTGGTAAAGGTAGCGTAAGCATCGTTACAACAGACGGTGAAGAAAAGAACTATCCACTTCCATACAATGCTCATCTTGCTGTTGAAGAAGGTCAGCTTGTTGAAGTTGGTCAGGAACTTACAAAGGGTTCAGTAAACCCCCACGATATGCTTCGTATTAAGGGTGTAGTTCCGCTTCAGGATTATATGCTTAAGGAAGTTCAAACTGTTTATAAGGTACAGGGCGTTGATATTGCCGATAAGCATATTGAATTGATCGTTCGCCAGATGCTTAGAAAAGTTCGTATTGAAGATGCGGGAGACACCGATCTTCTTCCTGGTGATATTGTTGATATCTTTAAGGTTGAAAAGGTTAACGAGGAAACTCGCCTTGCAGGTGGTATCCCTGCAACAAGCCGTAGAATACTTCTTGGTATTACAAAGGCTGCCCTTGCAACTGAATCATTCCTTTCCGCCGCATCCTTCCAGGAAACCACAAGGGTTCTTACAGATGCTGCTATCAAGGGTAAGATTGATCCGCTTCTTGGTCTTAAAGAATGCGTATGTATCGGTAAACTTATCCCTGCAGGTACAGGCGTAAAGAGATATAAGGATATTGATATTAACGTTATCCGCAAAAATGCAGAAGCAGAAGTTGAAGAAGTTTTAGAAGAAACCGCTGAAGCAGAAGCAATGGAAGCATAAAAAATTAAACACCGCAAGAATTTTTTTGCGGTGTTTTGTTATATTTTGAAAAAACAATTCAAATATCATTTAAAACGCTTGCAATAAATTAAAATATATCATAAAATATAAATATATAAAGTTTTGAAAGGATTTTTTAAATGATAAACGTTGCAGTTTTAGGATTCGGTACAGTTGGTTCAGGCGTTGTTGAACTTATTGATATGAATAATGATCACATTGCATCAAAGCTTGAAAATCAACTTAACGTTAAATATATTCTTGATATTAGGGATTTTCCTGATAGTCCTTATAAAGATAAGTTTGTAAAGGATTTTTCAATTATTGAAAACGATCCTGATATTAAGGTGGTTGCCGAAGTTATCGGTGGCGCAACCTTTGCTTATGATTATACCGTTCGTGCTTTAAAAGCAGGTAAAAGCGTTGTAACAAGCAATAAAGAACTTGTTGCACAAAAAGGCTATGAACTTTTAGAATTAGCAAAAGAAAATAACGTAAACTATTTCTTTGAAGCTTCAGTTGGTGGCGGTATTCCGTTAATCCGCCCAATGCATCGTTGTATGGCAGCAAATGAAATTACAAAGTTTTTTGGCATATTAAACGGTACAACAAACTATATTTTAACAAAGATGATTGAGGAAAACGTTGCATTTTCTGATGCCTTAAAAAATGCGCAGGCTTTAGGATATGCAGAAGCAGACCCTACTGCTGACGTTGAAGGTATTGACGCTTGCAGAAAAATGTGTATTTTAGCATCCCTTGCATTCGGTCATCACGTTTATCCTAAAGATGTTTATGCTGAAGGCATTACAAAGATTTCTTTGGAAGACGTTGCTATTGCCGATGAATGTGGTTTTGCCATTAAGTTAATCGGTCAGGGCGAAAATTACGGTAAAAATAAAAAGGTAATGGTTGCTCCTGCTCTTGTACCCCACGATAGCTTGCTTAGTGGCGTAAAGGATGTTTTCAACAGCGTGCTTTTACAAGGTAACGCAGTTGGTGACGTGTTCCTTTCGGGCCGTGGCGCAGGTAAATTGCCTACTGCAAGTGCAGTAGTTGCAGATATTTTAGATGCCGCAAAGCACTTTGAATTCCTTAAAGGCTGGGGCTGGCAGGATGAAATCCAGGGTAGCGTTTTAAAGCAAGAAGAACTTTACTCACCCTGGTATTTAAGGGTAGAAAATTCTAAAGAAGAAGTTCTTAATCTTTATCCCGATGCAGATATCGTTTATAACGAAAACGGTGTTATCGGCGCATTGTTAGAAAAGGATTTAAACAAAAATCATTTTGCAAAGTTTGAAAAGCTTAATCTGCTTTCAAGCATACGCATAATAGAGCTTTGAGGTGTAACGTGGCAAAGAAAAGGGAAAAATCAACTAAGCCTATAAATATCACAAAATGGATACCGGTAATGGTTATTCTTGGCTTTGCTATCGGCTTTTTCGTTTGTTGGCTTACGTTTTCACATTTAGGCGGAAATTAAAAAATAAAAGGAAGAGTAAAATCTTCCTTTTTTTATTTTCTGTGCAGTTGTTTATATTTTTCAGGGGACATTCCCATTTTTTGTTTAAAGGTATGTAAAAAGCCTGAAAGGGAACCGAATCCCGATGAAAAGCAGGCTTCTGAAACTGAAAAACCGCTTTCTAAAAGCATTGCCGCACAATTTATTTTGCGGGAATTAAGGTAATCCAAGTAAGTTTTTCCTGTGATTTGTTTAAACAAGTTACCAAAGTAAACAGGGGAAAGGCAGGCCTGTTTTGCCGCGTCTGCCAATGATGGATTTTCCCTGAAATGTGTTTCAATAAATAAAATTGCTTTTCGCATAGGTAAAAGATTATCAGAAATTTCTTCTTTATCCATTAAAAGTGTTAAAAGATACTCGGTTAACGGGCGGATACAACCATCGCTTTTTGCTTCTTTCATTAAAAGATCCGCGGCGGTATCAACCTTTTTTAAGGTGTTTTCATCTAACACTCTTGCATAGCCGGAACCTTTTAAAAAAATGGCTTCAAGCCTGCCTTGTGAAAGAATGGTTTCATCAAAAGAAATATTCCACGCCATTAGAGATTTATCGGATTCTGCAATAACTTCGTGGAAATCAGAGGGGCTTAAAATACAGATGCTACCCCTTTTTAATTCGCTTTTTTCACCGTTTATATATTGCACACCTTTGCCATCTAAAACGATTTCAACTTCAAAATAATCGTGGGCGTGCAAAGGAAACGTTTGTGAATAACGTTTTTTAACGGAAAGATGTTTATCTTTACCAATATGGGTGTTTTTATCTAACCTTGGTTCTTTTTTCTTCATAAAAATACTCACCGAGGTTATTTTACAACAAAAAATAAATTTAATCAATGAAAATCTTGAAAAATTGCGAATTATTCTTAAATTTTAGATTGAAATATTGTTTTTTAAAGTGTACAATAAATAAGAGGTGAATTAAATGTTTATAGGCGTTGATATCGGCGGAACAAAATGTGCCGTTACGTTAGGCGATGAACAGGGCAATATTATAAAAAAAGAAAGGTTTTTAACTACCACAGTAGAAGAAACCGTTAAAAATTTAATTGAAACTGCTAAAAACATAAAAGGCGAAAATAAAGTTTACGCTTGTGGCGTTTCTTGTGGCGGTCCTTTAGATGAAGAAAAGGGCATTATACTTTCGCCCCCTAATCTTCCGGGCTGGGATAATATAAAAATAAAAGAAATGCTTGAAAAAGCGTTAAACGTTCCTTGCGGTGTAAGAAACGATGCCAACGCTTGCGCAATGGCTGAATGGTATTTCGGTGCAGGCAAAGGCACTAAAAATATGGTGTTTATGACCTTTGGCACAGGCCTTGGCGCAGGCTTAATCTTAAACGGAAAACTTTATTCAGGCACCAATGGTTTTGCAGGCGAACTGGGGCATATCCGTTTAGGCGAATTTGGCCCGTCAGGCTATGGTAAGTGCGGAAGTTTTGAAGGCTTCTGTTCAGGTAGCGGATTAAAAGAACTTGGCAGAGCTTTTGCCAGGGAAACTTTACAAAGGGGCGAAAACGTTCCTTTTATAAAGAACAATAACATTGATGATTTTGAAGTTAAAGATATGGCTGATTGGGCACGAAAAGGCGATAAAACAGCCTTAAAGGCATTTGAACTTTGCGGTAAAAAACTTGGTGAAGGTCTTTCAATAGTAATTGATCTTTTAAATCCTGAAAAAATTATTATTGGCAGTGTTTATGCAAGGTGCGAAGATCTTTTAGCGCCTTATATGAATAAAGTGCTTGAAGCTGAAGCGCTTAATTCTGCAAGAAAAGTGTGCAAGGTTGTTCCGCCTTCTTTACAAGAAGAAATAGGAGATAAAGCAGCATTAGCTGTAGCGATGGAGGTTTATGATGAAATACGTAAATGAGTTAATAGAAAGATTTCCGAGTTTAGAAGTTTGTAAAAACGATATTATTGAAGCAATAAACGTTATTACCCAGATGCATAAAAACGATAAAAAGTTACTTTTATGCGGTAACGGTGGCAGTTGTTCCGATTGCGAACATATTTCAGGTGAATTTTTAAAAGGTTTTTTAAAACTTCGCCCCTATGAAAAGAATGAACTTAATCTTGAAGAAGATATTTTAACTAAATTACAAAAAGGTATTCCCGCAATTCCCTTAGCAAGTTTAACTGCGTTAGGCTCTGCTTTTTGTAATGACGTTGACCCTGATTTAACTTATGCTCAGCTTGTAAACGCATTAGGTAAAAAGGGTGACGTTTTAATGGGCATTTCTACTTCTGGCAACGCTAAAAACGTTTCTTATGCAGTTAAATGCGCTAAAGCACTTGGTATTACTACCATTGGTTTAACAGGAAAAACAGGGGGCAAATTAAAGGAATTATGTGATATCGTAATCGTTGTGCCTGAAAACGAAACATTTAAAATACAGGAATTACATCTTCCTGTTTACCATGCTATCTGTGCACAGGTAGAAGAAAATTTTTTTGATAAATAAGGATAAAAAATGGAAACAGTAAATATTAGCTCTTGGCGTTTAGCCTATATGAATCATAGCGAATATATAAAAAAAGATTTTTATCCATCAACAATTAAGGATATAAAAAAATCAAAGTTGCCCATGTTAAATGCAACAGTTCCCGGCAACTTTGAATTAGATTTTATTAAGGCGGGGCTATTGCCTGAAAATCTCTACTTTGGTGTAAACGTTTTAGAAACGCAAAAATACGAAAGCACTCATTTATGGTATTTTGCTGAATTTGAACTTAAAAAAACGGATAAAGAAAAGTTTATTTTATTTGAAGGCATTGATACCGCCGCAGAGATTTTTATTGATGGTTGTTTCTTTGGTTTTAGCGAAAATATGCTTATCCCTTATGAAATTTCCCTTGAAGAACTAAAGGCAGGCAAGCACGAAGTTTTAGTACATATAATTCCTGCAAGCGTTTATACAAGGGATATTTCTTTAGACCCTAAATGCAGGGGCTTAAAGTATAATCTTGATTCACTTTTAATCCGCAAAGCGCCTTATATGTACGGATGGGATATTATGCCGCGCATCGTTTCAGGGGGGCTTTGGAAGCCGGTAAGCGTTGTTTATAAAAATAAAAGCAGAATTAAGGATTATCGCTTAAGCACCACCAAAATTTTTGAAAACGAAGCCGAATTAACTTTAGATATTTCCTTTACAACAGAAGAAGATGATTTAAGGGATTTTTCTGTTTTAGTTGAAGGTGAATGTGGGGATAGCAAATTTAGTTTTTCCGAACAAATGTTTGGTGCAAACAAAAAAATGCATATGAATATTCCTTCTCCAAAGTTATGGTGGCCTAAAAATTACGGTGAACAAAATCTTTATAACGTTACAATTTCACTTTTATATAAAGGTGAAGTTTGTGATAGCGTCAATTTAAAAACAGGTATCCGCACCGTTATTTTAGATCGCACTTCTCAGGCGGGGGAAAACGGAACTTTCCGCTTTATCGTAAACGGCAAACCTATTATGTGCCTTGGTACAAACTGGGTACCAACAGATCCTTTCCCATCTCGCCATAAAGAATACACAATGCGTGGGTTAAACTTAATTAACGACCTTAACTGCAATATGATTCGTTGCTGGGGCGGTAACGTTTATCCTGAAGAGGAATTTTACGATTTCTGCGATGAAAACGGTATTTTGGTTTGGCAGGATTTTTCAATGGCTTGCGCCATTTATCCTAATGATGAAAGATTTTTATCGTTAATTAAGGAAGAAGCCGAATACGTGGTAAAACGCCTTCGTAACCGCACCTGTCTTGCACTTTGGTCAGGTGATAACGAATGTGATGGTATGTACGTTTGGGATAGAATAAGCTTTAAGGAAGATAATTTCCATCAATCTAACCCAAAT
>JAZSPY010000011.1:0-7848 GCA_045537705.1 Clostridia bacterium | reverse complement strand
GAACTTGCCCATACAGCAAAAATAACTGCCGGCATAACAAGTACTAAATATGACCAATCAAAATACATTTTAACCTCTTATTAAACTTTTTTATTAAATTGCTTTTTGCAAACACGGCAAGTAATTTTTATTTTGCCTTTTCCTTTAGGAACTCTTGAATAATTTTTGCAATTTGGACATTTTATATACCTATATGTTTTTCTATCATTATACCTTGTTTTGTAAAAACGAAGCAAATTGCGAAACCTATTGGTTTTTCCTAAAAATTTATGGTTTTCCATAACTCTTTTGTTTATGTTTTTAGAAAATGTACGATATATAACAAAAACAATAATCATAAGAGTTAATATTGATAAAATTAATGAAGCCCAACCTTTAAGAAACAGACGTAATAGCGAAAGGAAAACTGCAGTAAAAGCCATTGTTTTACTGAATTCATCTACCCCATATCTGCCAATCATAAATTTTAAAAATTTATTACGCATATTAAAGCCCCTTTTTTATCCTTTTAACATATTATATAACATTATTTTGATATTAATAAGATTTAACTGTGAAATTCTGAACACATTTCACTTTTTAATTTATTAAACGCCGCCTTTTCAATTCTACTTACGTATGAACGTGAAATTTTGAGTATCTTGGCTGTTTCACGTTGCGTTAACGGGCACCTTCCCCCTAAACCATACCTTAAAATCATTACATTTTTTTCTCTATCATCAAGAATAACGTTCATTTTTTCAAGCATACGTTTAACTTTAAACTTTATATCAACACTATCTTGTATATCAATATCATTACTTTTAAGAATATCAATCAGTTTAACTTCGTTACCTTCTTTATCAACGCCAACAGGCTCAGATAAAGAAACTTCACTAAGCTGTTTTTTTGTTGCTCTTAAATACATTAAAATCTCGTTTTCAATGCATTTAGAAGCATAAGTAACCAAGTGTATACTTTTATCCTTATTAAATGATTTTACCGCTTTTATAAGCCCTATTGAACCTATTGAAATCAGATCGTCAAGTTCGTATCTATCAGATGAGTATTTTTTTGCAATATGGGCAACAAGACGCATATTATGTTCAATAAGTTTATCAAAAGCATCCTGATTACCACAACAATACTGTTCAAGCAATATTTTTTCTTCATTTTTATTTAAGGGCTTAGGAAAATAATTTTTTTCACCTATATGCCCAATAAGAAAGCGAAATTCAAAAAGTAACGAAATTAAAAACCACATATAAAGAACCTCCAAAGATATTTGGTTAATTATATGCGAAAATTTTGGTATTTTGACTTTTTAAAAATCAAATACTACCTTTCCGTTTTCCAGTTTTAATTTGGCATTAAACAGCTTTCCTGTTTTTGAAACAAATCCTTGGATTTCAGAAGTTTTTCCGGTATCTAAAAGCATTTGCGCATTCTTTTTAGAAATCACTCGCTTGCAGATAACTGAATTTATACTGAATTTACAACCCTGTTTATATCCTGTGCAAGCATATCCGTATCTGCTTTTTAATACATCTTGATTACACAAAGGGCATTTGCCGATATAATCCATATAAAAGCCTGTATCGGTATCTTGTTCAACAGATTGCTCTTTTATATTAAAAACTTGTGCAATCTCATTTTTAGCCTGCAAAACGCCTTCGTTGACACTTGCTTCGCCTCGGAAAATCTTTTTAAGTATTTTACCCATTTCTGAGGTTTTATATTTATCCATTGAAATTCCCATATACATTAAGGATTCAATTAAGTACTCACCTTTAGGTAATATCTTATATACGTCTTTTTTAAGTTCAATATATTCACTTTTACGGGCATTATCAATAATTCCCGTGCGTGTTGCTTCAGTACCTAATTCAAGACCTTCAAATATCGCCTTATAATCCTCATCATCATTATCATCGGCTATATTTTTTTCTTCTCTGAAAGGATTTTTTAAATAATTATTAAGAGTTTCAATAGTATAATGTTTGGGCGGTGAAGTTTCTTTTTCAACAGGTTTAAACTGAATATTAACTTTATCGCCAACCTTTAAAGGTGGAAGTAATTTATCTTTCTGTGTATAATCATCATACTTAATCCAGCCTTTTTGAACAATAATCATACCTTTTAAAATAAAATCTTCTTTATTGCCAACTGAAACCGTTATTTCAGTTTTTTGTGCAAAACATTCTTCCTTACAAAAGACGGCGGCAAACCTGCGCATAACGGCAGAATACACTTTATATTCATCTTCAGAAAGGTTTTCTTTTTTAGGTATCTTATATGTAGGTGTAATGGCCGAGTGAGATTCAATCTTTGAATCATCAAATATCGTTTTTTTGTCTTTAAATTCTATATCGTACCCAAGATTTGAAACAGTATTTATAATCTGTTTAATTTTATCTTTTTCCGCTGTTGCAAGATATTCAGAGTTTGTTCTTGGATAGGTTAAATACCCACTTTCGTATAGTTTTTGAGCAATAGCCAAACTTTGTTCCATAGGCATTTTATATTTTTTACCTAAAAAGTTCTGTAATTTAGATAAGGAATATAATTTGCCCGGGTTAATAACGTCTTTTTTACTTTTAATATTTGTTACAACTGCATCGCAAAGATTATACTCTTTACAAAGATCAACTGCTTTTAATTTTTGGTTTTTTTCAAACTTAACCTTACTTAAAAGTTCAATCTCGTGTCCATCGGTAAGTTCGTTACTTTTAATGGCGTAATAAATTTCAGGAACAAAGTTTTTAATCGCCATATCTCTATCGTAAATTGCCTTTACAACAGGAATAATAACTCTGCCAACGCGCAAAAGCATACCCGTTTTAAGCGTTGCATACCTGGTTAGATTAACACCATAAAGCCAATCAATATACGTGCGGGCAAAACCTTCGTTTGCAAGGTTATCGTAACAAGCTTCTTCCCTCATTTCACTTAAAGCTTTTAATACTGTCTGTTCAGTCTGATCAGGTAACCACAGGCGCATAAGTTTTTTATTAGCACCTGAATTTTCAATACAAAGGCGAACAATGATTTCACCTTCTCTATCAGCATCCCCTGCGTTAACAATTGTATCAACATCATCACGTAAACAAAGTTCTTTTATAATATTAAATTGTTTTAACACGCCTTGATCTACAGTTTTATCTGTTCCACGTCTTAACTGAAATCTGAATTTTTCAGGAAAGCACGGCAAATTTTCCATAGTCCATTTTCCTGAAGGGTTAGGCAAATAATCTTCAATATCACATAAAGAAAACAAATGACCAAACGCCCAAGTTACAATGTGATTTTCACCTTGAAGATATCCGTCTTTTCTTATAAACTTTCCTATGGCAGAAGAAATATTGCGTGCAAGGCTCGGTTTTTCAGCAATAATTAAAATCATAAATTCCTCAACGTTTAAATTTAGCACCAATCAATGGCAATTCTTTTGCTTTTCCGCGTAATGCATTTACAACCCCGTAAATCACATAGAAAAACATTCCTAAAAATAGAACAGCGCATAAAATTGTTCTTAAAATTCTAAAAATTTCAGGCAAAATATTTGAAACAGCAAGGGCATGCGAAACAAATATCATTACGCACATAAACAGTTCGTTAACAGCAAGTACTATCCCCTGATTAGCATGAAACTGCGCAAACGGTGAATCCGATGCTGCCCAAAGCGGCATAATAAACAAAAATCCAAAATACGCAAAACAAGAAATCCCCTTGTTTTCTTCTATATCAACTTTATTAAATTCACATGTTCTATCCATTTAACGCACTTCCCTGTATAACATTATTTTTATTCATATATTCATTTAGTTTGTTTATAACCTTATGTTTGTTGCCACTCCAAAGTGGAGCAATCAATATCCTTTTATCACCATCGCCTGTTAATCGGTGTATAACTATTTCAGGTGGTATGTTTTTTAAACATTCCTTTAATGCAAAAAAATATTCTTCCATTGATAACGGGGTATATTCCATCTTAGCAAGTTTTGTATTTTTTAAAACGTGCAAAAGCTGAAGTTTTATTCCTTTTACACCGCAAAAAGAAGCGAATTTAACGCTGTTAACATAATCACTTACATCTTCACCCGGTAAACCGATAATAACGTGTGCAATAACTTCTATATTGATTTTACTTAACTTTTTCATCGCTTCAATAAAGCATTGATTACTATAGCATCTGTTAATAGCCTGTGCTGTTTGCTCATTAGAAGTCTGTAAACCCAGCTCAATAAAAACAGGTATTTTTTGATTTAATTCATCTAATAGCTTAATAACAGAATCATCAAGGCAATCAGGCCTGGTAGCAATTGATATTGCAACGATTTCTTTATCATCTAAAACAGAAAAATATATTTCCTTAAGTTTTTCCACTGGTGCATAAGTATTTGTGAAAGATTGAAAATAGCATATGTATCCTTTTTCACCTTTTATCTTCTTATTAACTTTTTCTTTTGCTTGTTGAAGTTGATCTTTTATATTTGTTCCTTTTATTGCAAATTCACCTGAACCACCTTCAGAACAAAAAACACAACCGCCAACACCCTTTGTGCCATCACGATTAGGGCAGGTAAAACCACAATCAATGGCAATTTTATATACTTTTTTGCCGAACCTATTTCTAAAATAATTGTTTGCTGAATTATATATAAACATTTTACTTTGATACTTTTTTTCCAAATTTATTTCTGAATTCTCTTGGTTGCATTCCGGTTTGATTTAAAAATGCTCTGTTAAAAGATCTTATGGTATTATAGCCTACTTTAATACCAATTTCAGTCACGGAATCACCTGTTTTTATTAAGCGTTCCTTAGCGTCATTTACTCTTAACATATTGATATAATTATTTAAACTAATTTTTATTTTTTCACTAAAAACCCTTGAAATATAGTACTTGCTTACGTGAAGTTTTTTTGCCATTTCATCAAGTGTAATATTTTCCTTGTAATTTTCAAAACAATAAGATAAAATACTAGAGATCAAATCAACGTTATCATCTTTTTTCTCAACAAAATTAAAACAAGGCATAATATCTGAAAAAAGAACGTTAAAATAGCCTTTGATTTTTTCTTCTTTAAAAGGTTTGTCACTGTCATGACAGTTTAAAATTTTTATAATATTTGCGTAAAACTCATCTGGAAGTTCTTCTTTTTTTATAACAGGATTAAGTGGATGATACTTTAAAAATATAGCTTTGAAATCTTCAAGATAGTCAGTTGAAAAGATAAAAATAAAACTTTTTTCTTCAGTAAACGTTTGATAATAATGCACCTTATTAGGAAACGCAATAAATATATCGTCCTGATTTAATACGTATTCAACTGAATCAAGATACGCTTTTGTTTGCCCTTCAACCACGTATATCATTTCAATATCGCGGTGAAGGTGGGCTTCATATTGAAGCATATCGCTTCTTACAATTCTATAAGAATCTCTTGGGCGTTCAATTTTAATATTCACACAATCACCTTCAAATGCAAAAATTGTCTTATAAATATCAATATTCGTCTTGTATTATATCACTTTTTGTCTTATACTACAAGTATAAAATTTATTAAATATTAAAGGAGTTATTTGATATGTCAAATGACAAAAAATTAAAAATAGGCATTATCGGATGCGGAAAAATCGCTATAGCACACCTTGATAATTACTTAAAAATGTCTGATTGCGAAATTGTTGCCGCTGCTGACCTTATTGAAGGCAAAGCAAAAGCTTTATTGGAAGATAGATTTGGCATAAAAAACGTTCGTTACTACAAAAATCATAAGGATTTAATTGATAATGAGCCTGATTTAGATGGTGTAAGCATCTGCACCTATAATAAACAACACGCGGAACCTGCAATATATGCATTAAACCATGGAATTAACGTTTTACTTGAAAAGCCTATGTGCGTAACAATGGATGAAGCTGTTGCCATCGCAAAAGCTGAAAAAGAAAGCGGCAAAATTCTTTCACACGGATTTCAGCCACGTTTTGACGCAAATATGCAAACTTTAAATGAAGTTGTTAAATCAGGTGTTTTAGGTAAAATTTATTATATCCAAACAGGTGGAGGACGAAGAAACGGTATTCCTACCCCATTTGGCACTACTTATATTGAAAAAGAAACTGCAGGTATCGGCGCATTAGCTGATATTGGATGTTATTCTTTAGATATGGTGCTGAACGCTATCGGTTATCCTAAGCCTATTACTGTTACAGGTTATAAAAGCGCGTACTTTGGTACAAATCCTGAACATATGCCTTGTGAAGAATATGCAAAAAAGTTTGGTGTTGATGATTTTTCTGCGGCATTTATTCGTCTTGAAAATGATATTATATTGGATTTTAGAATTTCTTGGGCAATGCATATGGACACAACCGGTGATACAATCATTTTAGGTACTGAAGGTGGATTACGTCTTCCTTCAACAGAATGCTGGAACGGCTCAATCGGTGGTCCAATGGTTTTATATCAGAAGATTAACGGTGAACAGACAGAAACACTTATTCCTTTAAAAGAAAATGAATTCGGTAATTTTTATTATAAAATTCGTTCATTCCTTGATGCCATTAAAAATAACGGCAAAAGTCCTGTTCCAACGTCACAAATAATTATAAATCAGGCTATCTTGAACGCTATTGTTGATTCAAGCGAGTTAGGTCGTGAGGTTACTGTTACAATTCCAAAAATATAAACATTTTTTATTCAAAAAAATCAAACACATAGTCTTGAAAAATTTTTAAGGATACATTATAATATTAGTGTATCCTATTATTTTGGAGGTAGAGTATGAAAAAGTTTATTACTTTATTACTTATAATGGTGTTTATATTTTCATTAGTAGGTTGTAAAAATACAACCAACCCTATTATCACACCGCAACAAGCAACACCTACGCCCGATTTAACGCCCACGCAAGAAATAATCGGTTGTTACACACCAACACCCACTGCATCACAAGTTGATGCCAGCAAGTTTACAAACTTATACGTAACCGGCAATGGTGTAAACGTTAGAAAAGAAGCTAATACGAACAGTGAAATAATAACCACTCTTTCCATTAACACGTTAGTTAAAGGGTACGTTGAAAAAGATGGTTGGTATTACATAAGCATTAACGATAATACATTTGGCTATATGTCATCAAAATATCTTTCAGAAAATCAAGCTTTCACCACTAGAGAAGATGCATTAGATTATAAAGATCTTCCTAAAAAGCCTGCTGATGCAGATGAAGGCGGTACAACTTATGAAATGATGCAAGCTGTTAATTACGAAACAGAAGTTTATAAAGCAAAAATTTCTCAAGTTACGCAAAAAATAAATGATAAAGATAGCAAAATCGGTGTTAAAGTTAATTCATTAGTTACAAATTGGAACGAATTTATACCAAGTAATACTCAATATTATTACGATCTTATTAATGAATTTGAATCACAAGGCACAATGTTTAATCTAATTCGTGTTTCTGCAATCTCAACAGAATATAAATATTTACTTGATTATCTTGAAAATGTATATCTTATGATGATTGGATTTGAAAAATACATTGATAAGGAAGCCGATGATGCCCAAACTTCAAAAGAAAATATTCAAACAGAATATGATAAATTAGCGGATAAAATAATTCAAATTAATAATAAATTAGTTAATGAAAAAAATAATAACACAAACTATGCACAACAAGCTGACAAGATACTTAAATGGCATCAAGAATGTTCAACAAAAATAAATGCTTTAACCGATCTTAAATGGGAAATTCTTGCTGAACTTGATTTTAGCAAAAACTCTAAATCCTTTGAATTTTATAAAACCTATGATAAATACAGTGTTTATAAGCAGTATGAATATCTTTTAAATGATATTG
>JAZSPY010000009.1:0-5993 GCA_045537705.1 Clostridia bacterium | reverse complement strand
TAACTTTGGCGGTGCTTTAAAGTATACTTTGGTTTTAAACACCGATAACACTTTAATTCAGGCAATAAACAAAATGGAAGAAAGCGAAAAGAAAGAATCAAGTATTAAATACGTTTACGATCTTGCCCGCCTTAATAACGGTACGCTTTCACCTGAAGATATTGAAAAGTTTATTGAAAATTCCGCAACATTACTTGAAAAGAGTTTATAAAAAAACAAAAAGCAAAACTTATCGTTTTGCTTTTTTTATTCTAAATTTATTACGCATTTACCACGCTTTTGCGCAAGTTCTTTATACTGTGCCGCACCACCCCAAGAATGAATAACATAAGTAATAAAAATATCCGCATTATCAACAAGCCAACTGTTTCTTTTGGAAATTGCAAAACGTGGCGGTGTATGTTCAAGACTTTCAGGAAACATTGTGTTTTTTTCACTACCATAAAAAGTACTATCTTTCTTATCTGGAAGTTTTGAAAGAACAACTGTATAGTTAATATGAGTGTATAGTTCCTTTAATCTCTTTAACTCCTGAAAAACCATATAATCAAAATTTCCTTTATCTCCTACATAAAAAGTATTGACGTTTTCATTCTCAATAAGCTTTGTTATGCATTGCCTTAATTGTAATTTAATTGATTCGGGCGCATCCCTATGCCCAAAGAAAGCACATACCATTTTTACTCCAAACAAAACATTTAGTTGTATATAATAATTTTATCTATTTTATTTGGATATGTCAATCTATTTTAATGAATGATTTGTATATTATGACTCATCATATATAGTACAATTAGATAAAAGGATTGGTGAGTTAAATGGATAAAAAAATATTCAGCCAAAGGCTTTCACAATTAAGGCTTAACAAAGGTGTTTCAGCCCGTGATATGAGTTTGTCTATTGGACAGAGCCCCAGTTATATAAACAATATTGAAACAGGTGTAAGTTTTCCTTCAATGACCGCTTTTTTCTATATTTGCGAGTATTTAAAAATAACTCCTTATGAATTTTTTGATACGCAATCAAATAATCCTGCCAAGGAAAAAGAGCTTTTAAACGCAGTAAAAGGATTAAACAACGAACAACTTGATAATCTTATTTCTCTTGCAAAAGGGTTAAAAAAATAAAACAAAAAAGCAAAACTTAACGTTTTGCTTTTTTTAATTTTTGGTATTTATATAACATTGTGATTATCAAAACTATTAAGATACCGGAAAGCGCGCCCATTGAATCAATGAACACGTCCCCTATTCTACAGGATCTGCCTGGAACAAACAGTTGATGGATTTCATCGGATATTGCATATACAACTGAAATAATAAAGGTGTAAAGCCACAAAAACCGTTTTTTAAAGGTTAAAAGCATTGCACTTAATAAACTTATGCTAAGTAGCGCAAAGGCTGAAAAATGCGCCGCTTTACGAACGAAAAACTGTACCTGTTCAATTACTGTTATCTGTTCAAATTCAGTTAAAGAATTAAAACTTTTTGAAATTGATAGTATCTTTTTTGTAAAACCTTCGCTTGTTCTTTGGGAGCTGTTTGCATTCTCAGAAGAAAACACAAAAATCAAAACCATCATTAAAACGGTAAGCATCCAAAAAACTATTCTGAATATTTTTTTACACATTGGTTAAATCACTGTTTCCCGTATAGGTTGGTACAATTTCGCTTATAAGTTTACGGGCATTGTTAGGTTCTTTTTTAATTACGTCTTTTAATTTATCTAATTGGTTAAAGAAAGCTTCTTCATCCATTTCAATAGGTTTACCAATATGTATAAGTTTGTTTTCGGTTTCGGCAAGACCTTCTTCACTCATAAGCATTTCTTCATAGAGTTTTTCCCCCGGGCGAAGACCTGTAAATTTAATTTCAATATCCTTATAAGGTTCGTAGCCTGAAAGCTTTATAAGGTTTTCTGCTAAATCAAGGATTTTTACGGGCTTACCCATATCAAGTACGAAGATTTCGCCGCCTTTTGCATATGCGCCTGCCTGAATAACAAGGGCAACAGCTTCTGAAATAGTCATAAAATAACGAATGATTTCAGGGTGTGTAACATAAACGGGACCGCCTGCTTCAATCTGCTTTTTAAACAAAGGCACTACGCTTCCGTTAGAGTCTAAAACGTTACCAAAGCGAACTGCAACAAATTCAGTTTTTGAAATTTTATCAAAACTTTGAACTATCATTTCGCAGATACGTTTTGTTGCGCCCATTACGTTGGTGGGGTTAACTGCTTTATCGGTTGAAATTAAAACAAATTTTTTAACGCCGTACTTATCTGCAACCTTTGCAGTTTTTAAGGTGCCGAAAACGTTGTTTTTAATAGCTTCGTTTGGTGAATCTTCCATTAAAGGAACGTGTTTATGCGCTGCAGCATGATAAACGATCTGTGGTTTATAAGTTGCAAAGATTTTATCCATTCTTTTGGAATCGCGTACTGAAGCAATTAACACTTTAAGATTTAAACTTGGGTAACTTTTTATAAGTTCCTGTTGAATATCGTAAGCGTTGTTTTCATAAATATCAAGAATAATAAGCTGATGGGGGTTATGCCTTGCTATCTGACGGCAAAGTTCACTACCTATTGAACCGCCACCGCCTGTAACCATTACTACTTTGCCTGTTACGTAATCCATTACTTTATCAAGGTTAACGTTAACTGCTTTACGTGAAAGAAGGTCTTCAATACTAACTTCCCTGAAATGATTGATAGAGGCTTCGCCATTGATAAATTGATACATACCCGGCAAAGTTTTAACCTTACAATCACATTGTTTGCAGATCTTAACAATTTCTTCAACAACTTCGCCACCGCAGGAAGGCATAGCAATATAGATTTCTTCAATACCATATTTTTTTACAAGTTCAGGTATAGCATATCTATCGCCTTCAACCTTAACACCATCAATATAAGTACCGATTTTTGCAATATCATCATCTACAAAGCATTTTACTGCATAAGATATTTTATCTGAATGTTCAATTTCCCTTAAAAGTGAAACGCCTGCATCGCCTGCACCGATTATCATAACAGGAGTGCGATCACCGTTTATAAAATTGAAAATATAACATTTCATTGCAGCAATACCACGCCTGAAATACCTTGGTATCATTGTTAATGCAATTATAAGCAATAAAAATATTATGGCGTATGCTAAATCAACGGTTTTATCCAGTTTTAAAATAAACTGCATTTCAATAATGTGCAAAATAGTTATTATAATGCATGCAGAAATAAGTTTTACGCCTTCAAAAGCACCAACGTAGATATCTAAATTACTATACATTTTAAATAGCAGGAACATCGCAACGGTAATTATGGCATTTGAAATAAGCGCGTAAATATATAATTCGCTACCGATTTCACTGTGGTTTACAGCGCGGGATGCCAGTGCACCAACTAAAGATGCTACGGTTACTGCAACAATATCAAGTATCACATATAACGCAGTTACAAATCTTTTGTTAAATAATTTCATAAAAACACCTTTTTAGAAAAATTTGACATACCATGTTTATTATATATGATTTTATTTTTAATGTCAAGGTTGGCTAAAAAACGATTTGCAGTTTAGTAAAAAAACAAAAAAACTGTCGTAAAAAGACGACAGCTTTAAAACTTTAACGGAACACGTTTAATAAGCATTGCACCACATAAACCGATCAGTACACCTGAGATTGTGCCTGTTATAGCAAGGACAACCATATAGTAGCCAAGTTGAACGGTTTCAAGCAGTAACATTGCGGTTAAAATCTGACCCACATTATGCATAACTGCACCTGCAACGCTTACGCCGATAGTAGATAAAAACCTCAATTTACGAAGTAAAATCATAATAAGAAGACTAAGTGTGCCACCTGCCAGGCTATATAAGAATCCCATCATATTGCCAAACAGTATGCTTACAAGTATTATTCTTAAAAGTGAAACAATAGCCGCAGTACCGGGACCTTTTTTATAAAGCAAAAATACGATAATAATATTGGGCAAGCCCATTTTTATTCCCGGAACAGCAGGAAACAGTGGCGGAATAAGTATTTCTACGTAAGCAAACACCATCGCTAAAGCAGTACAGATGCCTAAAAACGCTATTGATTTTGGTTTAACTTTCAAAACACAGCGCCCCCTTACGTTATGATATCAGGATTATCCGTTTTATTGGTAATAACCGTAACTACTACCTTTTGAGGAAGGCACACGATACTTTCGCCATCACGGAAGATTGGTGAATGAGCAACACAAATACCATCAGGGCACGTAGCGTGTTCCATATACGCTTTACCATCTGAAATAACCAAACGATTTAATTTATTATTATCAATGCCTGAATAAATATCTACAGTTGTATCCTTTTTTATTGAATACGTTCCGTAAACTTTACCATCAACAGTTACTTTTACCGTATCCCCGTTACTACGAAAAACAAACAGATACAATAAACCTATTGATGCAATCAATAAAACGCTTACGATTAGAATTATATCGTTACGAAAGGTTCGTTTGGTTGTTATATTTTTTTCCATATTACTTAATAACATCTACTCCCTTAGGAATATCAGGGAACACTACACTTTTAAGGCAGCCTGTAGGACATTCTTTTACACAGGCACCACAGTTTGTGCATTTATCATAATCAATAACTGCTAAATTATTTATAACTTTGATTGCATCGTTAGGGCAAGTTTTTTCACACTTTTTGCATGCGATACAAGCATTTGTACAAGCTTTTCTTGCATCAGCGCCTTTTTGCGTGTTACTGCACATTACAACGGTTTTTGTATCTTGCGGAACCATAGCAATAATCTTTTTAGGGCAAGTTTTTGCACAGATACCGCAACCTACACAACGGCTGGTATCAACACGTGCAATACCTTCTTTAAGGCAGATTGCATCACTGGGACAAGCTGCGGCACAATCGCCAAATCCTAAACAACCGAATTTACAGGAGTTGTTTCCACCATAAACAAGCGATGCAGCAGAACAAGTCTGCACACCAAGATATTCAGCAGTTTTAAAGGTTGCTTCTTTTTTACCGTTACACTTAACAAAAGCAACAACATCATTAAAGGGCTCTGCCTTGATATTTAAAAGTTCACCGATCTGATCAGCAACACATTGCGCGCCGGGAATACAAAGGTTTGGCTTTACATTGCCTTCAGCCAGTGCAGCAGCGTAATCATCACAGCCTTTATAACCGCAAGCACCACAGTTAATACCCGGTAAGCAACAGCGAATTTCCTTTTTTAAAGGATTTTCCTCAACAGCAAAAAAATGTGAGCACACCAATATTAAAAGCCCTGCTACAAAAGCGATTGCGAGCATTATAAGAAATGCAATTAATATATCCACTAGAAACACCTACTATCAATTAAAAATGTTTTCAACAATACCGCTGAATCCCATAAATGCCAATGAAATAAAGGATGCGGCAATTAAGGTTACACCCAATCCCTTGAATGGTGCAGGAATATGGGCATTATCAATACGTGATCTGAGTCCTGAGAAAAGTACCATTGCAAATAAAAAGCCAAGACCACAACCTAAGGAACTAACCATAGATTCAAGGAAATTATAGCCATCAATGATATTGTTGATAGTAACGCCTAATACTGCACAGTTGGTAGTAATAAGCGGCAAGTATACACCCAAACCCTTATAGAGTGAGGGTGAGAATTTTTTTAACACCATTTCCAATATCTGCACAAAAGTTGCAATAATTAAAATAAACACGATATTTTGCAGATATCCTAAGTTCAACGTATTAAGAACGTAATACTGAATAGGCCAGGTAATTGCAGTTGCTATTAACATTACAAACGTTACCGCAACGCCCATACCTACTGCCTGATCTCTTTTTTCAGATACCCCAAGGAAAGGACAAATACCTAAGAAACGGCTTAAAACATAGTTATCAACTAAAACTGAAGAAAGAAGTATTACTATAAGAATTTTAAAGTTTTCCATTAAGCTTCAACTCCTTCCTTATT
>JAZSPY010000035.1:0-12147 GCA_045537705.1 Clostridia bacterium | reverse complement strand
GCATATACTTGTAATTCCTAAAAAGCATATTGATAGTGCTGTTACTTTAACTGAAGAAGATGATGTTTTAATTGCACATATTTTTAAAGTTATCCGTTTAATTTCAAAAGAACAGGAACTTACAAACGGCTTCAGGCTTGTAAGTAACGTTGGAACTGATGGCGGACAAAGTGTAAAGCATTTACACTTTCATATTTTAGGTAAAAAACAGTTTAGCGAAAACTTTGGATAAAAATAAAAGCAGGAAGTGAAAAAAGTGGAAAAGAACGAAAATCAACAATTAGATCGTATTATGCCCAATGATATTGAAAGCGAACGTTCAGTTCTTGGCGCAATACTTCTGAACAACGAATGTATTAACATCGTTTATGAAAAAATTAAAAACAGCGAATATTTTTATCGCACAAACAACAGGGAAATCTACGATGCAATGTGCTCTCTTTTAAAAGCGGATACGCCAATTGATATGGTAACCCTTTCAAGTGAACTTATTAAAAGGGGTATGCTTGAAAATGTAGGCGGTATTACGTACTTAACTGAACTTACAGGTACGGTGCCTTCTGTTGCCAACGTTGAACATTACGTTGATATCGTTGTTGAAAAATATAAATTACGCCGTTTAATAAACGATTTAGGCAAATCGGTTTCTGAATGTTATGGCTCGGAAAGGGAAGCCAAGGAAATTATTGAAGGTGCTGAAAGTGCGCTTTTCAATATTTCAATGAATAATGAGGCTTCAAAGCTTTCCCACGTAAGTGAAAGCGTTAATGATGTTTATGAAGAAATCCGACAGATATACTTAAATCACGGCAAAACAAGGGGCGTTCCCACAGGCTTTTATGAAATTGACCAGATGACAGGCGGCCTTCAACCTGCTAACCTTATTATCATAGCGGGTAGACCAAGTATGGGTAAAACAAGTTTGGCAATGAATATGGCAGCCCACGCTGCAATGGTAGAAAAAAAGAGTGTTGCTTTCTTTAGCCTTGAAATGAGCAGGAACGATCTTTTAATGCGTTTAATCGGTACAGCTGCTGCAGTTGATGGTAACAAGATACGAAGTGGTGATCTTGAACCTGAAGATTGGGAACGTATTTATGATGCAACTGAATTATTAAACAATTCAAAGCTTTACGTTGATGATACAACCCAGATCGGCGTTACTGAAATCAGAAGCAAATGCCGCAGAATAAAAGATCTTGCAATGGTTGTTGTTGACTATATTTCCTTAATGTCAACTGAATCAAAGGAAAGCCGCCAGCAAGAAGTTTCACTTCTTTCACGCCAGTTAAAAGGCCTGGCAAGAACTTTAAACGTTCCTGTAGTTGTGCTTTCGCAGTTGAACCGTGCAGTTACAAGCGGCAGAAAGAATCATACGCCAATGCTTTCTGACCTTCGTGAATCAGGTGCAATTGAACAGGATGCCGATCTTGTTATGCTTGTTCATCGTCCCGGTTATTATCAGGATGCTGATGAAGATGAAGTTGATAAGAATTTGGCGCAGATTATTATTGCAAAACAGCGTAATGGTTCAACAGGTACGGTTGAACTTACCTGGAAGCCTGAACTTACACAGTTCTTAAGTAGAAGTTACAGGGAAGAAGAATAAACGGAGGATTCTATGATAGAAATTCAAAATCTTACCAAAAAATACGGTGATAAATTAGCGGTAGATAATATCAGCTTTAAAGTAAAAAAAGGATCCATTGTAGGATTTTTAGGTAAAAACGGTGCCGGTAAAAGTACCACAATGAATATTATTACAGGCTATATTTCCGCTACAAGCGGAACTGCAAAAATAGATGGATACGATATTTTGAAGAATCCTATGGAGGTAAAAAAACGTATCGGTTATTTGCCTGAAAAACCACCGATTTATAGCGAAATGACCGTTAAGGAATATCTTAAATTCGTTTGTGCTATTAAAGACGTTAAAGCAAGTGCAATTAACAGCCATATTGATGAAATTGCAAATCTTGTAAAGTTAACCGAAGTTATTAACAGGCGTATCGGTAACCTTTCAAAAGGATATCAACAGCGTGTGGGTATGGCACAAGCGCTTGTTGGCAATCCTGAAGTGCTTATTTTAGATGAACCAACCGTTGGCTTAGACCCTAAACAGATTATTGAAATCCGCCGAATGATAAAGGCGTTAGGTAAAAAGCATACAATTATTCTTTCCTCACATATCTTGCCTGAAGTTGCTGATGTTTGTGAACAGGTAGTTATTATCAACGAAGGTAAAATCGTTGCCCAGGATACTTTAGCAAACCTTCAGGAAGGTATTGAAGAAAGTGCAAATATGATCGTTCGTGTTGCAGGCAGTGAATCTGCAGCAACAAAGGTTATCAGGTCACTTTCAGGTGTTTCTTTTGTTGAAGGCCTTGGGGTAAGGGAAAAGGATACCGTTGATCTTTTAGTTGAAACAGTAAAAGGCGTTGATATCCGTAGGGCGATGTTTAACGCTATGGCAAAAGCAAATATGCCGATTTTAATGATAAAATACGTTGACGTAACGCTGGAAGATATCTTCTTAAAGCTTACAGGAACAGAAAGGGAGATTTAATTTATGTGGGCAGTATGTAAAAAAGAATTGCAGAATTATTTTTATTCTCCCATCGGATACGTTTTTATTGCCATTTTTATGCTTATATCGGCAATGATATTTTTTAATATCAACTTATCCGCAAATAATTACGGAACAGGTTATTCAGGTCAGGCTGAATACGCAACTTCACTTCAGAATATGACCATCTATTTAAGTTTTATCACGCCTGTTCTTACCATGCGTATTTTTGCTGAAGAAAGAAAGAACAAAACCGATCAGCTTTTTTTAACTTCACCAATCAGCATTACAAGCGTTGTTTTAGGTAAATATTTTGCTTGCCTTACGGTGCTTCTTATCGCAATGGTGCTTAATCTTGTTTTTCCGATCGTGCTTGCAGTATACACTTCAACAGGTGCATTAAGTTTAGTGATGCTTCTTGTTCAGTACGTAGGATTTTTCCTTATTGGCGCAACTTTTATGGCAATTGGCGTGTTTATTTCTTCAATGACCGAAAGCCAGGTAGTTGCTGCGGTTATCAGCTTTGCAGTTGCATTTATTATCTGGCTTGGTAACAGCGTGCTTACAAATATTGGCAGCAGTTTTGTTTCTGCTATCGCATCAAGCATCAGTATGCTTTCCAGGTATCAGAATTTTGCCGATGGTATCATTGGTTTTGCACCAATTTTTTACTATATCAGTCTTTCAGCCTTGTTTGTTTTCTTAACTGTAAGGGCAATTGAAAGAAGAAGATGGACGGGGGTATAATATGAAGATTGATAAACGCACATTGCAGTACGGCGGATTTTCCGTTCTTATTACAGTGCTTGTTATTGTTGTAGTTTTTGCTGCAAACGTTCTTGCAACTTATATTGAAAACAATAACGGGCTTAGAATGGATTTCACACCAACTGCATCATATACTCTTGATAATAACGCAAAAGGCGCAATCAAGGATCTTGATAAAGAAGTTATCATTTATTCATTTATCCCAAACAATCAGGCAAGTCAGTATTCAGGCTTAACCAAGAATATTGCCACTTTGTTTGATGGTGCAAGTGATAAAATTGAATATATCAACGTTGATCCGGTTGTAAATCCTTCAAAACTTCAGCAGTTCTCATCAGATATCAAGGAATTAAAAACTTATTCCGTTGTTATCTGCCAAAAGGATAATGAACAAAACTATCATGCTTATAACGAAAGCGAACTTGTTGAATACAATAGCAGAACTTATAAAAATTATTTCGTGCTTCAAAGATGGATAACAAGCGCACTTGTTTATTTAAGAACAGGTATCCGTCCTAACGTTTATATTCTTACAGGCCATGGCGAAGTTATTGATGAAAATACTGAAACAATGTTAAATCGTATCAGGCGCGAAAATTTTGAAGTTTCCCAGATTAGCCTTTTAACAGGTCAGCAAAAACTTCAGCAGGGCGACATTTTGGTGGTGCTTGAACCTAAAAGCGATCTTTCAAAAAATGAATACGATCAGATTATTAAATTCCTTGATGCTGATTATGGAAGAATGTTGTTCTTGTGTTCACGCCTTAAAGATGATGCAGGCAACTCTTTAAAGAACTATTCAGCAATCTTAGAATATTTCCATATTGTATTAAACGATGGCGTTATTGCAGAAACTGATCTTAGCCACCGCAGTGCACAAAGCCCCAAGATGATTGAACTTATTGCAGATCAAAACCACGATATTTCTACTTTGGTGCGTTCTGCAGGGGAACCGGTTTGGGTCACTGAAAGTGCAAGTTATTCATTCCTTTACGATAAAGAACTTGTAACAGGTACACATACTGAAAACCTTACACCCGTTTTAAGAAGTTATGCTTCAAGCGTTTTTGTTCCTTGGGCAGAATCCGTTGATTTTGATGCCAATAATTATAAAAAAGGCACAAACAATGTTGCTTGTGCTTATGAAAGGCATAACACCGTTGTTTCAGGTGATGTTAATACAACCACCACAAGAATCCTTTTATTTGGTTCAACGTCAGTTGCAACAGGGGATTATTTAGGTAATGCCAATATTTTACGTAATGGTATGAACTGGCTTGCAGGCAGAAAAGCTTCCGATGGCCTTGTTAACGTAGGTATTGATTTAACAGCAAGTTACGTTCAGCTTTCACAATTAGAGATGCAGGTTTGGTTTGGTGTTCTTGTTATCGCAGTACCTGCCATGATCTTTGTTGCCGGTGTAGTGGTATGGATCAGGAGGAAAAATCTTTAATGGATAAAGAAAATAAAAAAGCCTCCCGTTTTCAAGAACTGGTTGAGGAAGAAGATGCTTTAAAGGAAGAACTTTTAAGCGTTGAAAAGAAAGATAAAAAAATAAAAAAAATGGGAATGAAAAAGTCAATTTTGCTTGTTTCAATTTCCCTTGTGCTTATCGTTGCTTTAATTTTAGGCTATTTGCTCTGGTGGGATAATGATGATAAACCCGCAAATGAAGAAGTAAAAGTGCTTTACAATTTTCAAACTGCAGGGGTTTCAAAAATCTCCATACAAAACAATAAAGCTAACGAAAATCTTATTTTGACCTCCTTTATGAACGGTACTCAGGAAGAATGGAATATTGAAGGTCAAAAGTATGATGACGTTAGCCAAAGTGCTTTAAAAAGCATAATAAATTATTCAAACTATCTTGAAAGCAAATTTGTTTTACCTTACAGTGATTATAACTTAAGGCAATACGGCCTTGAAAGTCCTAATGCGGTGGTTGAAATTATCGCAAAGGATAACAGCAAGGTAACAGTTGATGTTGGCGGTGTTTACGGTTCTAATGAAGGCACCTACGTTCGTGTTCACGGCATAGATGAAATCTACGTTGTTCACGATTTCTACCGTGGCGCATTTACAACACCAAGGGCACAATTTTTAATTCTTCCATCACTTTCCAGAACTTCCGTTGGTGCGCAGATTCTTTCAATTTTTGATAAAGATAGAAATCAGGTTAGCTTAGCATATATTCCTGATGCTATTTACGGTACAGAAGCCTGGCACTTGATTCAGCCTACACATTCAACCACAGAATCTACTGCAGTTGATACACTTTTTTCAAACATTGATTCTTTTAAACTTACTTCATTTTATACTGAAGCAGTAGGCACAGATGTTCAAAAGTACGGTTTTGATAAACCATATATGGAACTTCAAAGTTTTGATATTGAAGCAAAACTTCTTGATCACCTTATTGTAGGCAACGTTTGTGATTCAGTTGAAGATACCCGCTATTGCGTTATTTTAAAAGATAAAGAAGAACTTAAAGATGCAAAGGTGTACCTTGTAAAAACTGATCAGTTAGCTCTTTTAAGTGCAAATCCGGCAAACCTTGCAACACCGTATTTGCTTTCACTTAACATTAACTGGCTTCGTAAAGGCGTTATTACGGTGGGTGATGAAGTTTATAATATCACCATTGATCGTAAATTAAAATACGATGATACAGGAAAAGTGCTTTATAATGATGATGGTAGCGAAAATACTACCAACACTTATTATATTAACGGAACAAAATTAGATGAACTTCAGTTTAAACATTTTTACTCAACACTTTTATTCTTACAGGTTGAAGGTGTAGTTGATAAAGATGCCCCTAAAGGCGAAAGTTTATTGAAATATGATTTTGACGTTGTAATTCCCATAACTAACAGCGAAACAGGTGTTACAACAAACAAAGAGATGAAGTATACAGGTGACTACCTGTTAGTTTCACAGGGCTTTGCTGTGCATAAGAGTAACCAAAGTGAAAATGCGGTATTTACAGTACGCACAAATTCAATTGAACAGGTTGTTACTGCACTTGGTCTTTTAATGGAAGGCAGAATGCCCACAAACTAATCTTTAATTTCTGCCCTTTCTTCATCTTTAAGGCGGTTTAAAGCATCATCGTGCCTTGTGATAATGGTGCGATATGCACTAAAACGCGGTTTTTCCGTCTTTGCTGGGGCAGGGATACTTTCAACAGATTTTTTAAAATTATTAAAATTAAATTTACGCATAAAAAAATCTCCTTTTTGTTTGTATTTTTAAAATATGCGTAAAAATAGGTGTGTATGACAAAATCCGTATTAAAAAGAATATTCGTTTTTTTACTGATTGGTGTTTTGCTAACGGGTTGTTCTAATAAATATACAGGCTTAAAAGAACCTTTAAAGGTTAAAGATCCGTTAGCACCCGTTATTTCAAACGGTGGGCTTGCACTACAACAGGATGAATGGATATATTACCTTAACGGTGATAACTTCACCCGCCAGGAAGGTGAACGATATTCTCGTTACGCAGGCGCTTTATGCCGAATGAAAGAAGATACAAGTGAAAAATCCGTTGTTGTGGATAAGGACGTTTGTATTTTTGATTATTTTTCAGGCAGATTTTATCTTTTAGTGTATGAAAACAATCAATGCGTAAGCGCCAGTGTTAAGGTTGACGGCACAGATTATATAGAATATAAAACTATTGATGATATCTTCTTTGGCGGATGCTACAGCTTTTTAAACGGATACGTTTATTACACAAAAGATTTTAAACTTTACCATATGGATAAGGATGGTAAAAACGCTAAAAAAATCACGGATTTTCCTGTTTATAACCTTAGGGCACAAGGAGATTACGTGTTTTTTACAAAGGATATAAACGGTGATATCGGTAGCATTTATAAACTTAAAAATGGTGAAACTGATTTTGTTGAAATCACCAAAGAGCCTGCATACGTGCTTGATATAATAGGCGATAAAGCATATTATTATATCCTTTCAAATAAAACGGTGTATTGCTACGATATAATTAACGGTAAAAGCCAGTCAATTATTTACGGTGGATACACAGATTATCTTTTCTCACCTCAGAATGATTTTAACGTTATTTCATATACAATTGAAAGCGATGATGATGCAGTTGGTGGAATTTTTACGTTAAAATCAGAAGGTGGCGCTAAAACTGAGATTTCAAAGAACAGCGGTAAATGTTTAACTTACCATAACGGGTATGTGTATTATGTTAACGTTGATCAGTTAAATCAGCTTTATAGGGTAAAACTTGATGGCACAAACGAAAAATTAGTAAGCGAAGAATTTGTTTACGATTACACTTCCCTTGATATAGTAGGGGAATATATGTATTTTCTTTCCGATAGTGATTACGATAGAATTTACAGGATAAACTTAAATGATTTAACACAGGAATGTGTTGAGTTTGATGATATGGCCATAGTGGGCTAAAGGAGAATATTATATGAAAAAAATTATTTCCTTAATACTTGTTGCTGTAACGGTTATTGGTATTACAGGCTGTAAAAAAGCGCTTACAGATGGTCAACCTGATGCGCCTGTTATTTCAAACGGCGGTATAGCTACAAAACAGGGCGATTGGATATATTATATTAACGGTGCAATGCCACCAATTGTTAGAGATGCTCTTAGTGATACTGAAAGGGCAAGAATCTACCGTATGAAAGATGATGGCAGCCAAAAACAAGCGGTAACAGATAAAAAAGCCTACGATATGCATATTTATAAGGATAGAATATTTTATACTTCTCCCAGCGAAAAAGACGTTGTATTATATTCAATCAATATTAACGGCAAAAACAATAAAAAGATTAAAGTTTTTAATGATGGCGATTTTATGTGCTTCGGCGAAAATGGCGTTGTGGTTGAAAATAAAGAAAAACTTTTCTATTACGATTACGAAACTTTAACTGAATTAAGTTTTGCATCAGGGAATATTGATAGCGCATATATAAGTGAAAACTATATTTATTGCTGTGCTAATAACGGCAACGGAATAAACCGTATTGAAATTAAAACAGGCAGGCAGGAAGTTATAACCAATAAAGTAGGTTTAATCCTTAATGCAACTGATGAAATGGTTTATTTTGTTTCTGCCCGTATTCCATATCGGGTTAACACCAATACATTGGAACTTGTTCAGATAAGCGAATCACTTTACCGTAAAACGTATCTTGATATGAATAAAAGATATATTGTTTGCGTTTTAAGTGACGTGGAGGATGCAGGTTTATTCCTTCAACCTATTGATAACGTTGCAGGTCAGGCGGTGGGCGAAGGCGGCAATAAGCCAAGATTACAGGTTCACTTAAAAAGTGCCTGGGCAATCACAACAACGGAAGATTACGTATTTTTTGTGGAAGAAACAACAGGTGACGTGTATCGTATGACCTTTGAAGGCACGGATAAAGTTGTTTTAGGTAACGTTCCATCTGTAAGGGATACTAAAGCAATGGAAGTTATCGGTGATATTTTATATATTATGGATGATTCCGATGGCGGAAAGATATATTCTGTAAAAATTGATGGCAGTACAGCGCTTAAAATCATTAAGGAGTAACAATGAAACAGGCAAAATTAACAATCAGAACAAAACAGGCTGAAATAAACGAAGACCTTACTTTTACAACGCGTTCAGAATGTGTTGAAACTGAAGAAGGCATAAAATTAAATTACGAAGAAGCTTTAAGTGAGGAAGACGTTGTAAACACACAACTTCTAATTGGCGAAGATACCGTTATGGTACAAAGGCAAGGGGATATAGGCGGTAATATGTTTTTTAAAAAAACCACTACCTATGAAACTCATTACAACGCTATGGGTGGATTAAGCCTTGATATGAAGATATTTACCACCAATCTTGATATTCAAAAAGAAGAAAACGGAATTAAAGCAAAAATAGATTATCAGCTTTTTATTGCCGGCTCAAGTGTTGGCAGTATGGGTATGGATATAAAAGTAGAATATATTTAAGTGTGCTTTTTTTTAGCACACTTTTTTATTTGCCTCATATAATGGTATGGGTGAATAATATGTATGTTTTTGATGCGCACTGCGATTATCTTTGGAAAAAGGCGTTAAATGAAGAAAGTAAACTTTTAGAAAATCAAAAAGCCATTAAAAAAAGCGTGTTTGCAGTTTTTGAAGGTGGGTTAATTGATGAAAATCTTTTAAACAGGCAACTGGAACTTTATAAAGAAGAAAAGCCTGTAAAAAACACTTTTCTTGCCTTTGAAGGCTTAAGCTGGGTAAAAAGTATCTGGGATATTGAAAAGGTGTTAAAATATTCTCCTGTTTACGTTGGCCCTGTATGGAACAATAAAAACGAGTTTGGCGGCAGTTGTTATAACGATGGGGCGCTTACTCTATTCGGTAAATGTTTTTTAGAAGAAATTGATAATAACGGCATTTTTATTGATTTAGCCCATTCAGGTGATGAAATGTTTGCTTCTTGCGTTTCTTCCTTTAAAAACGTGCTTTTCAGCCACGGGAACGCATTTTCTGTGCACTCTCATCCCCGTAACATAAAAAAGCATCAGATAAAAAAACTGATCAAAAGAAACTCATTTATGGGGCTCACTTTGTATTCAGGGTTTGTAGGCGGAAAGTCAATAGATAAACTTTTTGAACATATTGAGTATGTTTTAGATTTAGGCGGAGAAAATATTTTAGGCTTCGGTAGTGATATTGATGGTTGCGAAGATATTATAGGCAAAGAATCAAACGTTCCTGTTTTTGATCAAATTATTGAAGAATTTCTTAAAAGAAACTACGAAACAGGCTTAATTAATAAAATACTTCACTTAAATCTTGAAAAGTGCTTACAAAAATGAAAAAAGTCGTTGACAAATTTTCTCTTTAATAATATAATTAGTCTGCCTTTGATAAAGAAGGACCGATTCGCGGGTGTAGTTCAATGGTAGAATCTCAGCCTTCCAAGCTGATTGCGTGGGTTCGATTCCCATCACCCGCTCCAGCCTATATAGGCAATGGTGTTATGCGCGCCAGTAGCTCAGTTGGATAGAGCAACGGCCTTCTAAGCCGTGTGTCGGGGGTTCGACTCCCTTCTGGCGCACCAAACCCTTTTAAATGGTGGGTATAGCGCAGTTGGTTAGCGCGCCAGATTGTGGCTCTGGAGGCCGAGGGTTCGACTCCCTCTACTCACCCCACATTTTTTATACTGGGGTGTAGCCAAGCGGTAAGGCAACGGATTTTGATTCCGTCATGCGCTGGTTCGAGCCCAGCCACCCCAGCCATAAAAATTAAATATTATTATGATTCATTAGCTCAGTCGGCAGAGCACCTGACTTTTAATCAGGGTGTCCCGGGTTCAAATCCCGGATGGATCACCAATGGGAGCATAGCTCAGCTGGGAGAGCATCTGCCTTACAAGCAGAGGGTCACAGGTTCGAGCCCTGTTGTTCCCACCAAAGCAGTACACAACGTACTGCTTATTTTTTTTCATCCAAATGCATCATAGGGGAATACTTATTGCCGGCTCTAAAGACGTAAGTCTGAGCAAGGTGCAAATAAACCTTAGTAATTTCAAGGCTTTCGTGTCCTAGGATATGCTGAAGGCTGATAGGATCACCGCCATTAACCAGGTATAACGTTGCGAACGTATGCCGGAGCAGGTGAGCATGTAACCGGTTAATCCCGGTTATTTTTTTAAGCTTCTGAAAAAGCAATTTAATTGCATTTTCGGAAACGTCAATTAAGACACCTTGATTTTGAAGCCTGGATTTTATAAGCTGTTCCTGGACGGGAAGCTTGATATAGTCACTCATCGGAACGATACGTTCCTTGTCACCTTTTCCCCGGACAATAAAATAATTATCAAAAATATCTTCACAACGTAAGGAGCAAACCTCACTACGTCTTAAACCACAGTCAAGCATCAGAAGAACGATTAAACGGTTACGACCTGCAACGCAGCTTAAAAGTGTGCGGATCTCATCGTTAGTTAAAATTGATATTGCCTTCCTGGTTCCTTTGGGTGTTTTTACACCATCAAAAATGTTACTGCAGTATCCCTGTTCTGAAGCCCATCGGAAGAACGCACGTAACGCACGGTACCGGGTATTGACTCCGTTAGAACTGTTACCCTTGTTACGTAACATATTAAGATAATCAAAAATATCTTCAATTGTATACTTAAGTATATCCTTGCTAATATAATCGGAAAAATATGTTATAGAATCCCGGTAATATTTCAATGTTGCTTTTGAATTATTACGTCTTTTCTGTTCCTGCAGGAATAAATCTAAAGCTTCTTTTATTTGCATTTTTCTTTTTCTCTTTTTTGTTTTTTTCTGTCCAATGACCAACGACCACCTGTGGGGGTGTCGTAGTGCCCCCACAGGCTGAAAAGATTTTACTCTTCAGCCTCGGAATTAAATATTACTTCTCCTGTGTCCGGGTCAGTTAAAACAAAATGAACGTCACCGCTGCGGGATGCATATGAAAATGATTTTAAAAATTCTTTGATAACAACGGTACCGTTATCGCACAAAACTCTGAACCAGTCGCGCCGATGCAGAGCAGAGTAACGTAATAAATCACAAAAAAGATAACATTTATATTTTACACAAAATTCCATTATATCCTGGATCGCATTATACTTATCTGATGCAAGACCGATAATAGATATGTAATCCGCACCGTGTAAACCTAATACCTGGTCTGGCGGATATTGTGCTTTATCCGGGTTGTCCAAATGGCATAAATACCTGGCATATCCTCTTAAGGATCCTACCTTTTCCAATCCAACGCCGCCAAAGCTGTCAAAAAGCTCTCTGATTT
>JAZSPY010000102.1:0-13703 GCA_045537705.1 Clostridia bacterium | reverse complement strand
AAAAAAACATATCTGCACTTTCATCAGGTAAGCCTGCAATCAAATCAGCATTTATGGTTTTAAAGCCTACTTCCCTTGCTAAAGAATAGCAATCAATTATTTCTTCAGGCGAATGGCTTCTGCCAACCTTTTTTAAGGTTTGTTCATTCATACTTTGGGGATTGATGCTTATTCTATCTGCCCCTACCCATTTTATTAAACGTAATTTTTCTTCCGTTATTGTATCAGGACTGCCTGCTTCAACGGTAAATTCCATTTTCGGCTTAAAATGCATAGATGCACATTCAAGCATATCTTTAAAAAGAGGCGCTGTTAAGGCTGTTGGAGTGCCACCGCCGATATAAAGGCAGCGAACCTTTTTATTTAGTGTTTTTATCAAAAGCGCAGTATCTTCTATTTCTTTAATTAAAGCTTTAACGTAAGGAATCATCAACTTTTCGCCTTTAATGGAATCAGTTGATGAAAAAGAACAATAGGTGCATCTTGTTTTACAAAAAGGAATACCTATATAAATATCAACTTCATCTTTTTGAGGAACAAAATATGGTGCCTGATTAGCGACTATCCTTTGTAACAGTTCACCCTTATTTATTGGAAGATCGTAAGTTTTATTTAAAACTTCAATACTTTGAATATCCCTTAAAAGTTTTGTTGGGCGAATACCTGTAAGAGAACCCCAAGGCATTTCTTTATTTAATGCTTTTTTTAAGCAATAATAAACGGAAAGTTTTGCCCCGTGCTTTTTTAAGCGTTTAAGGGAAATTTCATCAGTTTTTGTTATTTCCTGGCTATATTCATAACAAAAGCCGTTATATTCTGTTTTAGTAAAAATCTGTCCGTCTTTTTCTTTTTGCAAAACGATTATATCAGCATCACTATCTGATAATTCAATCAGCGGCATTTCCATAAATGCGCGAATGGTTTCTGAAATATCGTTATAAAACTCAGGACAGTTGGTTTTTAATTTCATTTTACCTCACAAACATATTTTCGCATTTTTCTTCTTTTATTGTTGTTTTATCCCCATGCCCTGAATAAACAAGGGTATCTTCATCTAAAATGTAAAGCTTATTACGAATTGAATCGCTTATTATATCAAAATCGCCACCGGGAAAATCTGTTCTGCCAATGCTTCTTTGAAACAGAGTATCCCCTGAAAACAGTATATTGTTTACTAAAAAACAAGCACTGCCTTTTGTGTGGCCCGGGGTTAAAATAACTTTTAATTTAATACCGAAAAATTCTAAAATATCGCCATCATCAAAAGTGCAATCGGCTTTTATGGGGTTAAAAGGAAAGCCAAAGACTTGCGCAAGAGAAGTGTAACCGTTTAAAAGCATTTTTGCATCTTCCTTTGAAACATACACCTCTGCCCCATCATTTTGAAACTGTCCTACTGCGCCTGTATGATCAAAATGACCGTGGGTTAATAAAACAGCCTCAACTGTTTTGCCTTTTAAGGCTTGTTTAATTTTGTTATATTCTGCACCCGGATCAATTACGATAGCCTTATCGTTTTCATAAAGAATATAACAATTTACACCTAAATCCCCAACTACTACCGTTAAAAATTCCAATTTAAAAACTCCTGTCGCTTTCAAGCAAAATAGTTACGGGGCCATCGTTTACTAATGAAACCTGCATATCTGCCCCAAAGATTCCTTTTTTAACTACAAATCCCATATCGGATATTTTTTTAGCAACAAGTTCGTATAACGGCTCAGAAATTTCACCGTTTGCCGCAGAAGTAAAAGAAGGTCTTCTGCCTTTGCGGATATCACCATAAAGGGTAAACTGGGAAACAAGCAAAACTTCACCGTTTATATCCTGCAAAGATAAGTTCATTTTATCTTCTGAATCAGTAAAAATCCTTGCATTAACAATTTTTTGGGCAATAAATTCTGCATCAAACTCAGTATCGGTGTGGGTAATGCCCAATAAAACCATTACCCCCTGCCCTATTTTAGAAACAAGTTTACCATCAACACTAACGCTTGCTTCTTTAACACGCTGAATAACTACGCGCATAAAAACTCCTAATTATTAAGGCGGTAAACTTCAAACACGCCTTGTATTTTTTTAATATCTTTTATGATAGTATCAAGCTGCTTTGCATCGGTAATTCTTATACCAACTGTGATGGTGCCTGTACCTTCCCTGGTAGAAACGTTTAAAGCTGCAATATCACTTTTGTTTGAATAGATGCAGTTTGAAAGTTCCATAATAAGCCCCGAACGATCGTAAGTGCGCAACTGAATGTTTGCAACGTAATTTGTATCGGCTTCAAAATCCCAGGAAACAGGAATTTCGCGTTCATGCTCAAAACCACCTAAATTACTGCAATCGCGCCTATGAACAGAAACGCCTCGGCCACGGGTAATATATCCTACGATATCATCCCCGGGAACAGGTGAACAGCATTTTGCAAAACGCACAAGCATATTGCTTTCGCCTTTTACGATAACGCCGTTATTTGAATGTTCCCTTTTCTTTTCCTGTTTAGGTTTTTCAGCCTCAATACTGGCACGATTTTCTTTTTTATATTCTTCTACAAGCCTTGGTAAAATCTGATGCACCCTTAATCCGCCATAGCCTACAGATGCATAAAGATCTTCCATTGATTGTATCTTATATTTTTTAATTAACGGGTCTAACCATTCAGGTTTAGTTAAAGTAGAAAGCTGATAGCCCTGGCGCTTCGCTTCCTGCGAAAGCATTTCCTTGCCCTTTTCAATATTTTCTTCCCTTAATTCCTTTTTAAACCAGGCTTTAATCTTTGTTTTTGCTTCGGAAGTATGCACGATATTAAGCCAATCTCGGCTTGGACCGTGGCCTGCAGTTTTTGATGCGGTAAGAATTTCAACAATATCACCGTTTTTAAGCTTGGTATCAATGTTTACTATTCTGCCATTGATCTTTGCACCAATACATCTGTGGCCGATTGATGAGTGTACCGAATAAGCAAAATCAAGGGGTGTTGCACCCATTGGCAGACCTTTAACGTCGCCCTTAGGGGTAAAAACAAACACTTCATCATTAAAGAGTTCAGTTTTAACAACGTCAATAAAATCGGCGCTATCCTTTGCTTCGTGCTCTAAATCCATCATTCTGCGAAGCCAGGATAACTTTTCTTCGCCTGTTGTAATATCTCCGCCGCCTTCTTTATACTTCCAGTGTGCCGCAACACCGTATTCAGCGGTATTATGCATCTCCTGGGTACGAATCTGTATTTCAAAAGGCTTACCGTTTTTGCCGATTACCGTTGTGTGAAGTGACTGGTACATGTTTGCCTTGGGCATTGCAATATAATCTTTAAATCTGCCCGGCATAGGAATAAATTCACTATGCATAATGCCTAAAGCTTCGTAGCAATAGCGAACGTCGGTAACGATGATACGAACTGCGCTTAAATCATAGATATTATCTAAATTGTCGCTGCCCTGTTGGCGCATTTTTTTATATATACTGTAATAATGCTTTGGTCTGCCATAAACCTTTGCAGGAATAGCATCTTCAACAAGCTTACGATTGATAATAGTAATTATTTCATCAATAAACTGTTCCCTTTGGTTTCTTCCTTCGCTGATGGCACTTTGAATATATTTGTATGCTTCAGGTTCCAAATACTTTAAGCAAAGATCTTCAAGGCGCCATTTAATCTGATAGATACCTAAACGGTTAGCCAAAGGTGCATAAATATCAAGAGTTTCTTTAGCAATACGGCGCTGTTTATGTTCTTCACAAGAAGAAAGCGTTTGCATATTGTGTAATCTATCTGCAAGTTTTACTAAAATTACCCTGATATCGTGGGACATAGCAAGGAACATTTTACGTAAGTTTTCAGCCTGTGCTTCTTCCTTTGAAGCAAACTGAATCTTATTAAGTTTTGTAACACCACGAACGATTTCGCTTATAATGTTGCCAAATTGTTCTGCAATTTCTTCCTGCGTAATGGCAGTATCTTCAACAACGTCGTGCAAAAGGGCGGCACAAACAGCTTCATAATCCATATTCATCTGGGCTAAAATAAGCGCAACATTTTCAGGGTGAGTTATATAAGGCTCCCCTGATTCACGCATTTGCCCCTGATGTGCATTTACTGCAATTTGGTGTGCTTCTTTAATTTTTTGTGCCTCTTCAAAAGAATACTGGCTAATGATTTGTTCTATCATACGGTTTTCCTGTTTACACATTTAAGTAGTTTTTGATAAAATTTGCTTTCGCTAAGTTCACGCTTTGGGGCGTTTCTGTTTACTGTAACCGTAAAACTTTCGTTTTCGGTAACAGTTATAAATTCAAGTTCTTTAAAAACTTCTAATGCAACCCATATAACAGGCATAGAAAGTTCTGTTAATTCCGTTGCATTTTTAAGAAAATCTTCTTTATTTAAATACGTGCCTTCCTTTTTAAGTATCTGCCTGTACGCCTTCATCAAGTCTTCCCTTGAAAGTTTTTTATATTCTTCAAAGATACTATTAAAAAGGTCCGTGCCGCATTTTAGCGCGTATATTTTAACAAAAGGAGCTTTTTCTTTTATAAGATCTGCATAGCCGCTATTTAGCATATCGTAAATTATTACTTTAGAATATGGCGTAAAATCTATCTTATCAATATCTGCACCTATAACAAGCGCATTATATCCGCAGTTTTCGTTTAAAGGTAAAGTATAAGAAACGTCAAACCTTGGGGCTTCATCCTGTAAAACAGAAATACAACCTGAAGCATATTCAGGATGATCGCACAAAATCAGCGTTCCCGATACATCATCAGAATCCCAAGAGGAAATCATATAGTGAAGATCTTCAGGCTCTTCAATGATCTCTACGTTTGCGGCGCCTGTTTTTGTAATGTTAAGCCTTGAATAAAATAATGCAGTTAAAATTTCTGCTTTATGGCGGGGCTTAATATTCTCGGTTTCCTTAAAATCCTGTATTTTTAAGTTTACGCTTCCTACGCCCTGCCAGAAATTAAGTTCAGGCTTAACTATGGCAGTACCTTGGTTTTCGCTAAAATAATCACAGTTATGTTTTTGATAATTAAAGGCGATGCCGTTATGCCTGCCTGTTTCATCTGAAAGTGTAAGTTTAAGGTGATTTTTTAAAGAGCCTATTTTTTTAAGACTGCTCCTTAAACAGTTATCAATCCTTAAAGTGATTTCAGGGTTTTCTGCTCCACATGGTTCAAAAAGCGAAAGTTTTTCGCAAAATTCAAGCGTGATTTCTTCCATTTTTGCTTTAGCATCGTATCGGGCAACGGGATATAACAGTTTGTAATCATAATTTTCATCAAAGAACCGATTTAATCTTTGGCGTAACATATTTATTTTATGGGCTTCAACCGTTAGCCCTGCCGCCATTTTGTGCCCGCCAAACTGAATTAAAATATCTTTTACGCTATCAAGCATATTATAAATATCAACGCCTTCAACGCTTCGGCAAGAACCCTTTGCTAAACCTGATTCATCAATGGTAAGTATAATACAGGGGCGTTTATATTTTTCTAATAAGCGTGCGGCACAAATACCGATAACACCATCATCCCAGTTTTTACCCGCTATAACCAGTACTTTGTTTTTACGGATATAGCCTTCAGATATAATTTGCGCTTCAGCTTCTTCCAGTATGCGTTTTTCTGCATCCTGGCGGGATTTATTAAGTTCGTTTAATTCGTTTGCAATATTAACAGCTTCTTCGCCACTACTTAACAGCAGTTTTAATGCTTTATTGGCATCAGCCATTCTGCCTGCAGCATTAAGCCTTGGGGAAATGGTAAAACCTACTGTTTGGGCAGTAACTTCGCCTGTATATTCAGCTGCCTGTAAAAGTGCTTTAAAGCATTCCCTAGGATAAGAATTTATTTTTTTAAGACCAACTTTAACTATATAACGGTTTTCGTTTTTTAAAGGAACAACGTCAGCAATAGTAGCTATACAAGCAAAATCAATAAGTTCTTCTGCCTTTTCGCCAAGTAACGCTTGCGCGATTTTAAACGCTATTCCTGCACCGCAAAGATCTGTGTTTTTATATTCATCGCCTTCTTGCCCCGGTTTAATAACAAGGCAATCAGGAACGTTTTGGCCGATAGTATGGTGATCAGTTACGATAAATTCCTTATTTTGTTGGGTGAATTTTTTTATTAAGTCGCCAGAAGCAATACCGCAATCCACCGTTAATATAATATCGGTGCCGTTATTAAAAATATTTTCTATCGCCGATTCATTTAAGCCATAGCCTTCTTTATGGCGGTTTGGAATATAATAATCAGCATTTATTCCAAAAATCTTAAATGCATTTATAAGTATTGCCGTTGCGCAGATGCCATCAACATCATAATCGCCGAAAACGGTGATTTTTTTGTTATATTTTTTTGCTTCTGTAAGTTTTTTTACAAGCTTGTCCATATTAAGCATAGAAAAAGGATCAAGCATGCTTGTTTGTTCAGGATATAAAAATTCGTTGCATTTTTCCACTGTATCAAAACCGCGATTGTATAAAACTTGCGCAAAAAGATTATCGCACCCTAATTTTTCTTTTAAAAGTGCAACTTCGTTAAAATCTATTTCAGAAATTCGTTTTTGCGGTTTTAAAACAAGTGGCATAATGCCCTCCAATAATACATAAAACTCCCTTCTGCTGATCAGAAGGGAGTATCGCAAATCATAAGCAAATCCCGTAAATTAGGATCAGGCTTTTTTTATTTCTTTAAAAAACTGGGCAGTACGTATACAATTGTTGCCATATTTAAGACTGTGCCAACAAGTGAAATTAAAGCAAAGTTTTTAAGAAGAGTACTACCGATAATAAGTAATACTGCAAAGCCAACAACTGCTACTAATGAAACAACAACTGCTAATTTGCTAACCTGCTTTTGTGTTTGGCTAAATGCTTCTTCTAAGCTTACCCTTTTGCTTGCTTCTTTTAAAAGAATTGCAAAGATAAAGGTAAACATAAATGCAAGTGCCATTGTTAATAAAAGTGCAGGAATTGTAAAGTTGCTAACCTTAATACCAACGATAGCGATTAAGCCTGCTGTAATTGCAGTTGGGATAAACATATCAGCAATAAATACAAATCCCATATTTAAACCAAAGCGGATAAAGGCATATACAAGTAAAAGTACAAAGATAATTGCTACAGGCCACATATCAATAGCGGCTTGTCTGTTTAAAGTTGATGAGAAAAATTCAAACTCACCGGGGAAAGCTAAGGCATATTTATCACGGATAAGTGCTTCTGCCTTATCAGCAACTTCCTTAGCCTTAGTATCATCTTTAACTTCAAAGCTGATTAAAACACCTTCGCCGTTTGCGTAGTTAGCAGAAGTCTGCTTCTGAACAGACTGAACAACGCATCCTGTTGCACCGGCTTCTTTCATAATAGCTTCAATATCTTTAACGTTAAAAGTTTCGTTAAGCTGAACTGAAAGCACATATGTGCCACCGATATCAGAACCACGATCAAAGCCGATAAAAGCACCTGAAGCAAGCAAGATAACTGCTAATACAACTGCAATAATACCGAATAATTTTGTATTTTTCATTACTGCTCACCCCTTTTAAGACCATAGTTTGCTGCTTTATCTACACCTAAGCCGATAAAAATCTTTGCAATAGGCTTAACAAATAACCATGCACTTAATGCGCTTGCAATACTTGCGCCCATTAACGCAAGGCCGAAGTTTGCAAAATTTGTTTTGCAAAGCCATAAGCCAACGCCAACAACTAATGCAACGGCAGAGATTTCTAAAAGAACGTTTCTTACCTGCATAACGCCTGCATCAATGGAATCGTTAAGGTTTTTGCCCATTGAATACTGTTTATCAATTGCATTAAGTACAAGAGCATGTGCAATAACTGAAAGCACAAAGCCTGCTACAATACCTGCAACTGCCCAGGCATCAATGCTAAGCCAGGTGAACGTTGCTGCAAAGAATTCGGTTGCAATTAAAGAAATATACATTGAAAGTGTTGCTGCAACACCAAGAAGGCGATGTGAAAGAATAAAGTAAACTGCTGCAAGCACAAAGATTGCAAGAACTGCCAATGCAACTAAAGTAAATGCTTTTGTACCTGCTGTGCCTTCAACGATATATGAGCTTACTGCGCTGATAGTACCGTTTACCTGGCCGGAGTTTGCACAGTATTCAAATACTGCCATATCGTTTACTTTGCTTAATTCAAATTCTAAAGTAAGCTTTCCGTTTTTGATTTGTTCATTACCCTTATAGGTTGTGGTAATCTTATCACCATCAATAGCAAATGAAAGAGTATATGAACTTGCTGAAGTAATATCTGCTAACTTTTTAGCTGCTTCTTTTGTAAAGGTAATATCCATACAATATGCATCGTAGTCAGCATTAACACCTGTAATCTGTGCTTTTTTAACATCAGCATTAGTAAATACTGTTTTTGCATCAAATGCAACTGTTAATGCACCGTTGGTTTCAAAAAGTTCAAGACCGCCCTTTAACTGAGCTTCCTGAAGCGGAAGACCAACGTAAACTTTATCATAATTCATAAGGCGGATTGTTGCGTTTTTATAACCCATAAGTTCAGCACGGGTTTTAAAAACGTTTACTGCATTGATTGCTTCTTTATGAGCATCAAAGTTTGTTGTGTTTTCGGGTGCTTTAATGGAATAAACTGAAACGTTGGTTAATCCCATATCGTTACCCTTGATCATATTTTTATCCCAAGCCACAAACTTCTTTGTGAAAAGGGTTACGTTTGCACCGAAGGCCCATAAACCTAAAAAGGCTAAAATAACCACCAGGCAAATCAACTTAATGAGGCTTTTTATCTTCATTTAAGCGACACTCCTTGTAAATAGAACTTAAATCTTTATTGCGTAACCAAACCATTATGATTTGGTTAAAGTCCCGCAATATAAGAATTATTTTATATTATATAATATCTTAGTAAATTAGTCAACATCAACATTGAGTTTGCGCTTAAAATTTTTTCAAAAATTCACGTTATTTTATGGCGTTAACGGTTAGTATTCCGCTAAAAACCCCTGTAAAGCAAGTTAATAATAAATCTATTAAGGTTGCTAATGTAAAAACAGGCGCAGATGAAAGAGAAGAAAGCAGAAAACATATTATCCAATACGGTAATGCAACAAACAATCCCAATAAGGCGCCTTTCTTTTTTATTTTTATCCCCGATAAAACAGTTCCTAAAACAATACTTATAATTTTTACGCCAATGGAAAGCCCGCTTATTAACTTGCCTTTTGCATCTGTATCTTTAACAAGTAATGCAATTAACGCTATACCAACCATCGTTACAATAACCGCAATTAAAACGCCCTTTAAAATCTGAAGTAAATAATTAACCTTTTTCATAAAAAACACCCCTTAAAAAAAGTGTATGCAAGGGGGTGTAGGAAAATGAAAAGAACGAAGCAAATGACTTCGTTCTTTGTTATAATTAATTTGTATCAAGGATTTCTAAGCGATACTGTCCAAAATCGCCTTTATCATAATAATATAATATCTGGCTTTCCTTTTTAGAGAATGTTTCGCCAACCTTAATTGATGGTGAGGAGAATGTACTAGCTCTAATTACTGACCCATCTGGTGCATACAGTTTCCATCCTATATAGCAATAAGCGCTTTGTCCGGGTCCATCAGAATCATATGTCTTTTTGCCCGAAAAATATACTGTTATTGCAGGGTTTCCGTTATAATATTCAATCTCATAGGTTATATTAGTAACTTCTACGCTTGAATTAATGTTTCCCCTATAATCATAATCATTTATTATTTTAGGCAATGATGGTAAAGTAAGTGAACACATATCTATCTTTGCTTGAACCTCAGGATCTAATTTATCACACCTAGAACATTTTCCATCATATTCACTATAGTTATGTCCTTTAGCTTCGCCCCTAGTTTCACCGCATTTTTTACAAGTATCAGGCTTTGTGCAGGTTGCATATTCCCAATTATGGCTAAGTTCACTGCCAAGAGTTTCGCCACAAATTTTACAGGTTTTGGGAGCAGTACAAGTTGCATCTTTCCAATTATGATCGCCTGATGCATAGCCTTCGGTTACACCGCACTTTTTACAGGTTTTGGGATCTGTACAGGTTGCTGCTTTCCAGGTATGGCTAAGCGTACTTCCGCTGGTCTGCCCACATACAGTACACGTCTTTGGCTTTATACAGGTTGCATCTTGCCATTTGTGATTGCCTGTTGCTTTAATTGCAGAAGTTTTTGTTGCGCCACAAGCACAAGTATGGGTTTCTACGCCATCTTTACCACAAGTTGCCTTTTGTGTTACCTTTGAAGTGGCATAATCATGGTCGTGTGGTGTAGGTGTTGGTGTTGGTACAGGGGTTGGCGTAGCCTGTTGCGTCTGCTCTACAGTTTGTTCTACAGTGCTGTTTGTGTTTGTTGAATCACAAGCAGCAAAAGAGAATAACATGCAAAGCACCAATAAAATTACTGTTATTTTTTTCATAAAAAATACCTCCAAATAATATTAACCGATATTGGTTAATATGATTATATACCAAAATCGGTTAATATGTCAACAGGAGGTTTGATATTTTATGATTATTTATGACGTTTTATGGAAAACAATGAAAGAAAAAGGTGTTACACAGTACACGTTAATTAAAAAATATAATATCAGCCCCGCCCAAATCACGCGATTAAAAAGAAACGAAAGCGTAAGCACGCACACCATTGAAACCTTTTGCAAAATATTAAACTGCAAAGTTGAAGACGTTATGACGTATATTGAAGATGAAAACGAATAAAACCAAGCTGATTGCTTGGTTTTTTTATGATGTTTGTGCAAAGCACAAAATGATGTTTGCAACTGCGTTGCAAAACGTTGTTGTGTTCTTGCGAACACAAACACAAAAATAAAGCCAAGTCTTGCGACTTTGGTTATTTTTGATTTATTTTATCTTCTATCGTTATACAAGAAGATATTAAAACTCTTTGTATTCTACCACAAAGATTTCTATACTTTTTAAAAGATTCTTCATCAATAGAATTATTTGAATACAAAAGTTTCAACCAACTTTCTGTTTCAACACACTCTTTGCGAGCAATTTTAAATTTAGAAAGCATATCAGGTAAGCTTTGAGGGTATTGAGCTTCGGTAATATTTGCAAATACGCTTGAAGAAGATTTATGAATTTGAAATATAATATTTGAATTGCCTTTATGTTCTAAAGATTTGCATAATGTTTCAATCTCAACAGCCAACTGTTCAGCATATTTAAGCAACAGATTATCTTTCATATTCTCACCTCATAAATAGTATAGCAGAAAACCACTACTAAATCAACACGAAGTGTTGTATGTAATCATTTTCTCAAGAAAATGTATGTAATCCAAATTTATTTTGGTATGTAATCAATCCGAAGAAACATACAAGCCTTGTGGCTTGATGACATACCGTTTGCAAAGCAAACGAATTACATACGCCTTGTGGCGATTACATACCAATCCTTCGGATTGGATAAAAAAAGAACACTTCATACGAAGTGTTCTTTTTTTGGCGACCCGAATGGGGCTCGAACCCACGACCTCTAGCGTGACAGGCTAGCGCTCTAACCAGCTGAGCTACCGGGCCAATATGATGGTGGGAACAACAGGGCTCGAACCTGTGACCCTCTGCTTGTAAGGCAGATGCTCTCCCAGCTGAGCTATGCTCCCATCAATTAACGGAATTATTATATTATAAAGTAAAATTATTGTCAATCAAATTTTTTAAAAAGAAAACAGGCTGAAAATCAACCTGTTTTAAATCTTTTATTACCAATCTTCTTTATGTAATTTACTGCTTGTTTTTATATCATCGTAATATGCTTTATACTGATCAACAAATTTTTGATGGGCATCTGTATCTAAAGTATAAAGTTCTTCAGGGGAAAGTTCCCAGGGATCAAAGGCATCTTCTTCATCCATTTGTGATAATTTAAGCATAAGACTGCGGTTTATTTTTGCCATTTATCCCTTCCCCCTTTCTTTACACGATAATTATATATTATAAGTTATGTTAAGGCAAGTTATATTTCGGTTTCCTGAATAGTTCCTTGTTCATAGGCCTTTAAAAGTACCGTAAGATCTTTGATTCTTTCAAGCATTTCTTTACCGGTATCGGTATTTCTTACACGGATGCTATCAGAAGAATCTTCAAAGATTACCGTATCAGAAATAATATCAGCATTATTTTTAATGGCATCTTCAACACCCATAAATTTACCGTGGGCAGAAATGCGCATACCTGAAGCATTATAAATAAGCGTATATCCTGCAATACCCGTTGTTGCCTGATATGCCTGGCAGAAGCCACCATCAATAACGATAACCTTACCGCCTGCTTTAACAGGTGCTTCCCCTGCAACACTTTTAACAGGAATATGCCCGTTTATTATGTGGGATCTTTCTTCATCAAGAGAGAATTCGCGAAGCACTTTTTTTGCAAAGTTTTCGTTTTCCCAACACTTATAATATGCGTTTTTAGGTTCATCCCAAGCGCCTTTTTCTTTTATAAGTAAACGTTCAAAGGTTGTCATTTTCTTTCTTGCGCAAAGGGGCGAATCCTTACCGCACCATAAAAACCATAAGATATCCTTACCCTTTTGTTTAAGGGGTGAATTTTCAGAAGAAAAATAGCCAAGGCGTGCAAGCACGTCAAAATGGTCTAAAAGTTCTTTTCCTGATTTTTTATCGGCAATATCTAACTTCATAAAGCTTCCGTCATCGTTCATGGGAACGCAGCCATGGAACAGAAGATTTGAGTTAAACACCTTGTAAATACCGCCTTTTTCAAATAAAAAGCGAACGTGTTTTTGCAATTTTTCGCTACGTAAAAAGGCATTTTTAAGGTACTTCATTACTGCATATTCTTCATCAGTTAATTCATAGGGATGCCTTTTATTAATTGTTGGAAAATCTGCATCAATAAGTGGATAAACCTTACCTTGAATATTTACCGTTTTATTTTTAAGATCAATTTTATCTAATAAGCATCTATCCTGCATATTAAACGCAGGATTTCTTAAAATGGACTGACCCTCTAACTTAAACTGAATAATGCTTATAGCTTTATGCATTCTTGCAAGCATAAGATCATCATCAGAGTAAAAAACTTCCCCTTCAAAATTGCCTTTTGGCATAAAGGCAGAAACATCAGTTTTTTCGTACACGTTCTGTGCAAAAAGTGCAAGAGGTCTTAATGAAATACCGTAACCGATTTCAACAACATCAAGATTGCGATAGGTTATTGAATTATTTAAAACCGTTGCAATACATGTTCGTGATCCTGCGGCAGCGCCCATCCATAAAGCATCGTGGTTACCCCACTGAATATCTAATGAATTTTCTTTCATCAATTCATCCATTATAATATCTGCCCTTGGTCCCCTATCAAAAATATCACCTACAATATGTAAATGGTCTACCGCAAGACGTTTGATTGCTTCGGCAATCGCAGTGATCACATCATCCGCCTGTCTTGTTTCAATGATGGAAGTGATAATATTTTCGTAGTAATCTTTCTTTTCCTGTTCTTCCTGATTGATATTCATTAATTCATTAATGATGTAAGAATATCCTTTTGGAAGAGCCTTACGAACTTTTGAACGAGTGTATTTGCCGGCAACATAACGACAAAGACCGATGAGGCGATGGAGCGTAATGCGATACCATTCTTCCATATCTTCATCATTTTTTTCTTT
>JAZSPY010000085.1:0-1506 GCA_045537705.1 Clostridia bacterium | reverse complement strand
GTTGATACCATCAATAAATGGTGCTAAAATAGCAGTTTCCATATTGAATTTTTCGCTGATGGCCTTTGCGGTACCTGTGATTTCAAATTCTTTATTTGCTAAAATCATTTTATATGCTTCAGTTTCCTGCTGATAGTAGGTGCCCCAAAGTTCCCTTTGCTGCATTTCGCTTTGGCAAAGGTTTTGCATATTTTCCCAAGTTTCGTAAATTTTCATCTTATTTTCCCCTTACATTTTTTCGTATTCATCTTTAATAGCCTGTAAAAATTCACGGCTGTTTACTGCTTTTTTATTTTCTAAGGTTGAAAGTGCATAAAGATCCTTTGTCATTACACCGTTTTCAATAGTCTGAATAGTTGCCTTTTCAAGTTTTTCTGCAAATTCAACAAGGTCGTTTAAACCGTCTAACTGACCGCGTTTCCTTAAACCACCTGTCCATGCAAAGATTGTAGCAACGGGGTTTGTGCTTGTTTCTTCACCATCGCGGTACTTATAGTAGTGGCGGGTAACTGTTCCGTGTGCTGCTTCATATTCGTACTTGCCATCAGGTGAAACAAGAACGCTTGTCATCATAGCAAGTGAACCGAATGCCGTTGCAAGCATATCAGACATAACGTCACCATCATAGTTTTTGCAAGCCCAGATATAACCGCCTTTTGAACGAATAACACGTGCAACAGCATCATCAATTAATGTATAGAAATATTCAATACCTGCTTCATCAAATTTTGTTTTATATTCATTTTCAAAAATTTCAGCAAAAATATCCTTAAAGCGATGGTCGTACGTTTTTGAAATGGTATCTTTTGTTGAAAACCAAAGATCCTGCTTTTTATCTAATGCATATTCAAAGCAAGCACGTGCAAAACTTTCAATTGATGCATCAATGTTATGTAACCCCTGAACAACACCAGCACTTTTATTAAATGTCAAAATGGTTTCTTTTCTTTCGCCATCTTTGCCACGAACGATAAGTTCTGCAGTTTCGCCCTGTTCAACACGGAATTCAACGTTCTTATAAACATCACCATAAGCGTGACGGGCAATAATGATAGGCTTTTCCCAATTTACAACAACAGGCTTAATTCCGTTTACAACGATAGGTTCACGGAAAACCGTACCATCTAAAATTGCACGAACTGTTCCGTTGGGGCTTTTCCACATTTGTTTAAGGTTATATTCTTCAACACGTTGAGCATTAGGTGTGATAGTTGCACATTTAACGCCTACACCGTACTTTTTAATAGCTTCGGCAGACTGAACAGTAACCTTATCATCGGTTTGATCACGATATTCTAATCCAAGATCATAATACTCACTTTTAAGATCTACGTAAGGAAGAATAAGAAGTTCTTTGATCCATTGCCAAAGCACACGGGTCATTTCATCGCCATCAAGTTCAACAATGGGTGTTGTCATTTTAATTTTAGCCATTTTGTACCTCACTTTTTAATAAATAACAAATTTTATTTATTATACTATAAAACATAAAAAATTCAAAATGTT
>JAZSPY010000124.1:0-6336 GCA_045537705.1 Clostridia bacterium | reverse complement strand
TCTCTAACGATAGTTTCAGCATCAACGCCCTTTGAAAGAGCAAAATCTTTTGCTTCGTCAAGATCCTTAAATCCATATTCTTTAAGGACAACGTTAATCTGATCAATTCTTCTTGAATAACTTTCAAAATTTGCCATATTCTTCGTCCTCCTTATTTCTTTCTTGGATCTATAACGGTTTTTGCTTCAGCAAAACGACCGTATGTGCCGATATTCTTTTCGTAAGCTTCTTTAGGATCAACACCCTTTTTGATAGCTTCCATCATCTTGCCAAGGTGAACGAACTTATAACCGATAACTTCGCCATTCTCATCAAGACCTTGTTCTAAAATATAGCCTTCTGCCATTTCAAGATATCTTACGCCCTTTGCAGCGGTTGAATACATTGTGCCAACCTGTGAACGAAGACCTTTACCTAAGTCCTCCATACCTGCGCCGATTGGAAGACCGCCTTCTGAGAAAGCTGTCTGTGTTCTGCCGTAAGCTATCTGAAGGAAAAGTTCACGCATTGCAACATTGATAGCATCACATACAAGGTCAGTATTAAGTGCCTCAAGAACGGTTTTGCCGGGAAGAACTTCTGCTGCCATAGCTGCAGAGTGTGTCATACCTGAACAGCCAACTGTTTCAACAAGTGCTTCCTGAATGATACCTTCTTTTACGTTAAGTGTAAGCTTGCATGTGCCCTGCTGAGGTGCGCACCAACCGATACCGTGTGTAAGACCGGAAATATCCTTAACTTCCTTTGAGGCAACCCAAGCGCCTTCTTCAGGAATAGGAGCTGGATCGTGCTTTGCACCCTTTGCAACACAAATCATTTCTTCAACTTCATGTGAGTATTGCATAAAATATATCCTCCTATATATTGTTTTCCCTATTATTATACAACATTTTAAAAAAATGGCAACAGGTTTGTTCTATTTTTATTGCTTTTTGCATATAATTCTTAGCAAAAAAAATTTGTTTAGACATTTTATCAATAATATGTTATACTAATTTTAATATTAACTGGAGGTATTTTTATGGAAATTTCGTGGTGGCAATCCATTATTTTAGGAATTATCCAAGGGCTTGCAGAATTTTTACCTATTTCTTCAAGCGGTCACCTTGCTCTTTTTGAACAAATTTTAGGTGTTGAAGAAGTTCCGAGACTTTTTGACGTTTGCTTACATATTGGCACTTTAGTTGCTGTTTTTATTATTTTCTGGAAAGATATATGGGCAATTATTAAAAACCCAAAGCAGAAGATGACAAATATGATAATAGCCGCAACTATTCCTACCGTTATTATTGCCGTTTTATTGGAAGCTCTTTTACCTGATTCTTTCTCTTCTGCATTTTTAGGTTACGGTTTCATGATAACAGGTATTCTGCTTTACACAATGGAAATGGTTCCTAAAACTTACTCAGTAAAAAAACTTGAAGATATTACCCCAATAGACGCCGCGCTTGTTGGTTGTGTACAGGGTATTGCAACGATTTCAGGCATATCACGTTCAGGTTCAACTATCGCAGGGGGCGTGTTCTTTGGAATGGACAGAAAGTTTTTGGCAAAGTTCTCATTTTTAATGAGTATTCCTGCTATTTTAGGCGCTTTCTGTTGGGACGTTTTGAAGCTTATCTTAAAGGGTAACGATTCACCTGTTCAGATTTCAGCTATTTCTATTATTTTAGGTATGGTTGCCGCTTTTGTTGTTGGATTTTTAGCTATTAAATATATGCTTCATTTAATAAAAAACAAATCCTTTAAGCCCTTTGCAATTTACACCTTCTTATTAGGATTTTTAGTTTGCTTAGACAAGTTTGTTACACACATCGTTTTTTAAATAAAATTGCCCGTAATTTTTAAATTACGGGTTTATTTTTTTGTAATTCTACGCACAATAGAATTAACGTATATATTTTAACAAAAATCAGTTGCCAAAATATTGAATTTAAGGTATAATTTTTCTGACAAAATTAAATTGGCGGTCTTTGTAATATTTAAAAGATTTACGCCGATATGTTAATATTATAAGGAGGTCACTAATAATGACAAAAAACGTTAAGCTTTTAAGCTGGGTTGATGAAATGGCAGCACTTACAAAGCCAGAAAACATTATGTGGATTGATGGCAGCCAAGAACAACTTGAAGCATTACGTAAAGAAGCAATGGCAACAGGTGAACTTATCAAACTTAATGAAGAAAAGCTTCCCGGATGCTACCTTCACCGTTCTGCACTTAATGACGTTGCCCGTGTTGAGCAGCGCACATTTATCTGTACTTCAACTGAAGAAGGTGCAGGCCCCACTAACAACTGGATGGCTCCAAGCGAAGCTTATGCTAAATTAGGCAGCCTTTTTGATGGTGCAATGAAGGGCCGTACAATGTACGTTATCCCCTATTCAATGGGCCCCGTTGGTTCTGAATTCTCAAAAATCGGTGTTGAACTTACTGACTCTATTTACGTTGTAGTTTCAATGGCTATTATGACACGTATGGGCAAACAAGTTCTTGATCAACTTGGCGATGGTGACTTTGTTAAAGGTCTTCATTCAAAAGCACAGCTTTCAGAAGAAGACAGATATATCTGCCACTTCCCTGAAGATAATGCTATCTGGTCAATTAACTCAGGCTATGGCGGAAACGTTCTTTTAGGTAAAATGTGCTTTGCACTTCGTATTGCATCCTACCTTGCAAACAAGGAAGGCTGGATGGCAGAACATATGCTTATTCTTGGTATTGAAAATCCCAAGGGTGAAGTTAAGTATATTGCTGCTGCATTCCCATCCGCTTGCGGTAAAACAAACCTTGCAATGCTTATTCCCCCGGAACTTTACAAAAAGGAAGGCTACAAAGTTTGGTGCGTAGGCGATGATATCGCTTGGCTCCGTCAAGGTCCTGATGGAAGGCTTTGGGCTATCAACCCTGAAAACGGCTTCTTTGGTGTTGCACCTGGTACAAACGCACATTCAAACTACAATGCTCTTGCAAGCACAACAAAGAATGCTATCTTTACAAACGTTGCACTTGATACTAAGGACAACACAGTTTGGTGGGAAGGCATGACAGACGAAAAGCCTGAACATGCTATTGACTGGAAGGGTAATGAGTGGACTCCTGCTATGTTTGATAAGAAGGATAAATCAACATACGCTGCACATCCTAACAGCCGCTTTACTGCTCCTGCTGAAAACTGCCCCTGCATTTCTTCTGAATTCAATTCAGGCGCAGGCGTTCCGATTTCTGCTATTATCTTTGGTGGCCGCAGAGCAAAGACTGCTCCGTTAGTATATCAGTCAAGAGATTGGCAGCACGGTGTATTTGTTGGTTCAACAATGGCCAGCGAAACAACTGCTGCAGCTGCAGGTGCTGTTGGTGTTGTTCGCCGTGATCCTATGGCTATGCTTCCTTTCATCGGTTACAATGCAAACGATTATTTTGCACATTGGCTTAACATGGGCAAAAAACTTGGTGATAAGGCACCTAAGATCTTCAACGTTAACTGGTTCAGAACTGATGATGAAGGTCACTTCATCTGGCCAGGATTTGGCGATAATATGCGTGTTCTTATGTGGATCCTTGGCCGTTGCGATGGCACAATGGATGCTAACGAAACTGCAATCGGTTATGTTCCTAAGGCAGAAGATATCAATATTGATGGCCTTGACATTACAATTGATACTGTTAAGGATCTTTTAAATGTTGATACTCAGCTTTGGAAAGAAGAAACCGTTGGTATTGATGAATTCTATAATAAGCTTGGCAGAGTACCTGAAGAACTTCAGGGTGAACTTAAAACCCTTAAGGCAAATCTTAACAAATAAGATAACATAAAACAAAAATCCCTTATTCAAAGCGAATAAGGGATTTTTTTATTTAATATTAAGTTTTGAAACCTTCAGGCGTATTCGCTGCATTGCATTGTCAACGCTTTTTTTGCTGATATCAAGTTTTTTGGCAATTTCATCATAAGATTTATTCTGCAAAAACTCAACCAAAATACTTTTTTCCATTTTTGATAGCGCATCAACTATGCTTTTACTATCGTTATGGATTTTTTCAGAAACCATAAATATTTTTTCGGGGTCAGATGAGAAATCTTCAATAGTTTCGCCTAACGTTCTGCCTTCTTCATTAACGGGTTTATTTAAGGAAACAGAGGTATTAAGCGGTATGTTTTTCTTGCATTTAGAAGAATTCATTACTGAAAGCACCCGCCTTTTAATACACATTGAGGCAAATGCAGAAAAGCTATCGTTTTTTTCACTTTTAAAATTCATTATCGCCCTATAGAGCCCGATCATGCCTTCTTGAATAATATCATCCTTTGTACTGCCGGCAATAAAGAACTTATTGCAGATGCTTTTTACAAGGTATTTATATTTGTTTAAAAGAAGTTCAGATGCACGCTTATCACCCATTTGGGATAAAAGAGCAAGTTGTTCATCTGTTACGTTTATTTTCAATTTTTATCACCTTTTTGCCTTAAGCAATCATAAATTAAAATTCCTGCAGCAACGGAAGCATTTAAAGAATCAATTTTGCCAAGTTGCGGTAAGGAAACAAGGCAATCACAAGATCTCTTAACAAGTTGTGAAAGACCTTCGCCTTCGTTACCGATAACGATAGCTGAAGGGCCCGTCATATTAACGCGGGAATAGTTTTTGCCCTCCATTGATGCGCCATAAACCCAAACGCCTTCTTTTTTTAATTTTTCAATCGCCTGGCTGATGTTTGTAACACGGGCAACGCGCATATATTCAATTGCACCTGCTGAGCATTTTGCAACAACAGGGGTAAGACCTGCCGCGCGACGTTGTGGAATGATTACACCGTGAACGCCTGCACATTCACTTGTTCTTATAATTGCGCCTAAGTTCTGAGGATCGCAAATACCATCAAGAATAACTATAAAAGGATCTTCGCCTTTTTGTTTTGCATAATCTAAAATATCTTCTATTGTTACGTATTCTTTAACGGCAACGTAAGCGATGATGCCCTGGTGCGCACCTGTAATACTGATACGATCAAGGCGTGTGCGTTCAACTTCCTGAATGATAGCGCCGTTTGCTTTTGCATCATATACTATTTCTTTTACCGAGCCCTGAATTTCACCTTGTGCAACAAGAAGCCTTTCAATATGTCTGCCTGCTTTTAAGGCTTCACGAATGGGGTTTCTGCCCTCTAAAATATTTTCGGCATTTTCATCTTTTTCAGGATCTTCACGGTTTTCAAAGCGTTTAGCAGGCTTTTCATTTATTGGCTTATTAAAACGCTTTTCGCCTTGCTTGTTATAGCCTGTATTTCTTGTTTTATTGTAATTCTTTTTATCATCAAATCTTCTCATCGTCATTCTCCAAAATAACTTTTATAAGTTCATTTATTCTATCGTGTTTATTTAATATATAAAGATATCCAAATAAGGCTTCCAACGCAGTGGCAATACGATAATCGTGAATATCTGCATTTTTAGGAACTGTGCCCGGATGAGCATTTCTACCGCGTTTTGCAATATATTTTTCGTTTTCAGTTAATAAATCTTCAATTAAGTAATAGGCTTTTCTTTGGGCTAAAGCGCAAACAAGTTTTGCACTGTAAATATGAAGCATATGGGGACTTAAATCGTGTGTTGCAACAATATGCGCGCGGATATTAAGACTGTATGCCGCATCGCCAACAGAAGCTAATATTAAAGGATTAAGCTGGCGAACAGCGTTTTCATCCTGCCCAAATTTTTTATAAAGTTCGTTTTCAACAAAGTTTTCTATTTTTATCATTCCTTTAAATCTTGTATTTCTCTCTGCCTATTTTATATATATCATTACCATTAACATCAATAGCAACTATTAAAGGCATATCCTTAACTTTTAATCGGTGAATGGCTTCGGATAAAAGTTCGGGGAAAGCCAGCACCTGACACTCCTGAACACATTTAGCCAATAATGCTCCTGCACCACCTGCTGCTGCAAGATATACTGCATTATTTTTTTGGCAAGCATCAATAACGTTCTGATCTCTTTCACCCTTGCCTATCATAACAGCTTGTCCTAAATCAAGCAAAATAGGTGCATAGGCATCCATTCTGCCACTTGTTGTTGGCCCGCAAGAGCCAATAGGCATACCTTCTTTTTTAGGACAGGGACCTGTATAATAAATTGCCGAATCTTTTAAACTGATAGGAAGCGGTTTTCCTTGGTTAATTAAATCAACAAGTTTCTTATGTGCCGCATCCCTGCCTGTATATATTTCGCCTGATAAAAGCACCTGATCCCCTGTTTTAAGAGATTTTAAAATATTTCTGTCTTTTAACGGGAACTCAAGTTTTATCATATTTCCACCTCACCGTGCCTTGCA
>JAZSPY010000141.1:0-6870 GCA_045537705.1 Clostridia bacterium | reverse complement strand
AATACCTGCTTCAGGCTCATCAAAAACAGAGAACTTTGTTCCCCTTGCAATAATCATAGCAATTTCAATTCTTTTAAGTTCGCCACCGGAAAGCGATGCATTAACTTCGCGGTTAATATAATCCCTTGCGCAAAGGCCAACTTCTGAAAGATATTCGCAGGCTTCATTAATTTTTAACATTTTGCCTGCAGCCAAGCAAATAAGATCTTTAACGGTTATACCTTTAAATCTTACCGGTTGCTGAAAAGCAAAACTAATACCTTTTTTTGCTCTTTCAGTTATTGATAAATCGGTAATATCTTCGCCATCAAGAATAATTTTTCCGCTTGTTGGTGTATAAATACCTGCAATAATCTTTGCCAGAGTGCTTTTACCGCCACCGTTGGGACCGGTTATTGCAACAAACCTATCGTTTATTTTTACAGAAATATCTTTTATAATCTGTTTATCGTTATTATTTTCGTCCTTAACCACGTAAGAAACGTTTTGTAATTCAAGCATTATAATGCCTCCAAGGTTATTTTAAAGTATTGTATCACATTTTGCAAAAAAACACTACTGATAATTTAACTTTTTCTTTATTTCGTTAACAGCATTTTCCGTTAGTTTAATTTTCGTTTCCAACGCTTCCAAAGTACACGTTTCATCAAAATTATTCCTTGATAAATAAGGAGCTTTATTTATGATGTTTAAAGTTTCGTAAGCATTTTTTATTTCTTGTTCACCAATTTTAACCATCTGCCCATATAAAAATTGTTTTTTGTAGTCCGCATCGGTTTCTTTTATAGCAAAATAACGCCTATACCAACGTTTTGCATTGGCGCTTGTTACTAAAGTATTAACTAAAAAGTTTAAAATAACCGATAATTCCTGTGCTTCATCGTTTTCAATATGGCTTAAGATTAAAGAAGCTTTATTAAAGCCATCGCAGGCTTTCATATTGATATCCGATTCTAATGCAGCATCAAACAACTTAAAATCATAATCATAAAGATCTCCGTTAATTAACGGATATGCAGGACCAAACTGCAGTGGGCCCTGATAATCTGCATCATTAAAAACAAGCCAGTTTGCCCCATCGGTAATTTTTTTAAATGCCATCATGACTTTTTCAACGTTTTCCGCGCCAAAGTGTTTTGACACGATTTTTTGAATGGCTATACCGCCTTCATCGTTAGGATAAAGCATCTGAGATTTAGTAAACTCTGCAACAATATTTGGAATAAAACCATACATTTGGCTTTCAACAGTTGCATTTATATTATAATCCTTAAGTGCCTGAATGCGCATAAACCACTGCATCATTGCAGGAATATACGGCATAGATGCAAGTTCATTGGTAGTTCCGCCACCGCTATTTGAAACAATAACGTTTATATTGTTTTCTTTAGCAGCATTATAACATTCTGTAAATATATCTGATGGCTGATTCATAACAATTGAGCTTGTTTTTGTTAAATATTTCACACCATCTTTTTCAAGAATCTGCCCTTCATCAAAGCTTAAAATTACAGTTGATTTTTCAGGCAAACTTTTTATAATCTGTATCTTTTGTTCATTTGTAGCATTCCAATATAAGCTTGAATATATATACTTTTCATTATAATCACAAGGAATTTCTTCAATAATAACGCCATCATATTTTTTAGTATATTTTGGGGGATTATCGCCGCTGTAATAAACTAAAAGTCCCATTTCTTTTGCAAGAGAAAATATTTGATCATCATCAAAATACATAATTATGCCGTTATAACCATAATGTAATATAGTATTTAAATATTCTTTATCGTACAATCCACCTTCTAACGAGGAAGTAACGAACCTTGGCCAAATAAGTGGAGTAACGGTATGTTCTTTAATTTCAAGAGAAGCATCCCCATAAGTTTTCATTATATCTTCTACATAATAAACAGCCTGAACCAATGCTGAAAAATCAGAAGCAATAAAAGTAACCTTGTTTTCGGTTACCTTAATTTTATAGGAATGTTCAAGTCCATCAACAAGCATAAATTCAATGCATTTATCAGCCTTTAAACTAAGTTTTACATCAAATGATTTTAAAAGGCAATTTTCAAAATCTTGAAGCGCAAAATCAATCTGAGAATACTGATTATTTATGCACCATTCTTCATTAAAAGTAATATAATTTTTACCTTTTGCAAGATACTTGCGCTTGCAATTTTTATGTAATTCAAAATAATCAAAATACGCCATAAAAATCCCCAATTAAAAAATTAAGCCACCATGCAGGTGGCTTATATTATTACTTTAAGCCTAACGGCAGTCCTGTATTTCCGCTTTCTGAGGCAATTTCAGAAACGTAATTATACGCATCTTTACATTTTTGCCAATCTTCATCAGAAATAAAAATTTCCGGTGTTTCTTTTGCATCTATGTACTGTGATGCAGGAAGAATAAGATATTGATAGTTTGTATCATTATTCTTTTTAGAATATGCATAAATATAAATTGCTTCACATTCAGCAGATGAAATATAGGCTTTGCCGTTTTGATCGCGTTCAACGTAAATATTAAGTATTGAACTTTGCTGGCTTGTCTGCCCTGTTGTTACATTTGGATGCGCAAGGAAGTTGCCCATAGAATATGCAACAAGAATATTTCTGCTTTCTTCGTTATCATCAACTATATTTTTAAAAGTAACGTTCTGAAAAACGTGCGAACGTGTTCCGTAAATAATATCAACACCGCATTTAACGATTCTATCTGCAAGCTCACGCTGAGCATCAGTAGGCTGTGAACTGATATCATCACCCCAATGCATTGAAGCTATAATAACTTCAGCACCAAGAAGTTTAACTGCACTAACGTCAGCACTGATTGCATCTATTGTGCCTTCAACATCAAGAAAATCAAGGGAAGAAATATACTTAGAATCAATTTTATCAATATCTGCAAGCTTGTCCGTATATGCTAAAACGCCTACTTTTACGCCATTAGCTTCAACAACAACGTAATTATTTGTGTTTTCAACTGACGTTCCTACAGGGCAAATACCTTCGCTTATAAGATTTTCATAGTTGTTTTTGATACCGTTATCCGAAAAATATGCCGCCCTATCATTAGCGGTAATACACATATTAAAACCGGCATTTTTTAAATCTGTTGCTATCTGGGTTGGGTAATTAAAAATTGGCGCACCTGAAATCTGTGTTCCGTTTTTATTAACGTCAATAAGCCCTTCAAGATTAAAAATCTTAATATCACCATTTAAGCTTTCTTTTATTAAAGAAAATATGTTTGAAAAGTCATACTCGCCATATACGTTTGATGAACTTTCAAGCAGGTTAGAATTTAAAACAACGTCACCCACCAACTGAATTTTAACCTTATTGGCTTTTTGCGTATCAATAGTTGGTGTTGGTGTTAAATTATCAATATGATTTCCTCGCTGATTATTGCCATTAGTTGTTGCAAGAACAACAATCATTACAATAAGCAACAAAGCTACAAGACCATATAATACAGTTTTTATATATCTGAAATGATAATTTTTAATTTTAAGCATATTATATCTCCCAAAAATTAAAAATATTATATGCTAATTATACCATAATTATACGCGATTTGCAAATATTTATTTATTTTGTTCTACTTGTTTTAACAATTTTTGATATTTTGTATTAAGTTCATTATACCGTTCAAAATAGCAACATTCATTTTGAGTGCAAGCACATACAGGTTTTGCAAAACATTCACTTATGCAACACCATCCGCTGTTTCCATTAAAAGTAACTTTGCCCCAATTATCCCATACTTCTTCAACTGAAATATATGTTCCCTGCGGAATAATGCCTAAAATTGCTGACGTTATCCTTGGTTTAACACGTAAATTCATATGTTCTTTGTATATTATGTAGTTCCCCGTTTTATACACCTAAATCACTCCTTAATTAAGGATATGATTTTTATTTTTAAATATGAAAAAACGGAACGTATTTTTACGTTCCGTTTAAAGATTTGTTTATTTTACACTACGTTCTGCAATTTCAATAGCCTTGGTAACCATATGACCACAGTCACGGGATGAAACTTCACCCCAGCCTGAATTTTTAACTGTATCATATACACCTAATTCTTTAGCTATTTCATACTTAAGTGCTTGTGACATCTTTGACATAATAATATTTATCTCCAACTTTGTTTTTGCAAAAGTTCAACCGAATTTATCTTCAGTTATCCTTTGCAATATTATTATCTGCAAGACGTAACGTTTTATTATTGGTATTTTCAGGCAATTTTAATTCAAACCAAAAATCAGAGCCAACACCCAGTGTACTTTCAATGCCGAAATCAGCATTATGGGCAATTAAAATGGTTTTTACTATTGAAAGCCCTAATCCTGTACCTACCTAAAATCGTATATGTGTTTTTGACCTGTAATAGCGATCCCAAATGCTTGAAAGTTCTTCCTTTGGAATACCTTCACCGCTATCAATGATCTCAATTTTTGCGCAATCAAATTTTTTGGTTATTTTAATTTGCACCTTCTGATCTTCGCCTGTATAATTTATGGCATTACTTAAAAGATTATAAAGAACTTGTTCAATTCTTGTTTCGTCGCCAATCACGTACACTTGTTCCGGTGCTTCAAGATCAAAAGAATATCCCTTGCTAACTATAATTGCAAATCGTTCAAGAACATTTGTGATAGTTTTACAAATATCAAAAACTTTAAAATCAAAATTATATTGAGTATTTTCAATTTTAGAAAGTTCTAAAATATCATTTACAAGTAATGATAAACGATCAGTTTCATCAATAATAACTTTTAAATCTTTTTCACGTTTTTCCTTGTTTTCACCTGAAATATCCTGTATCTTTTCAGCGTACATTTTAATCATTGTAAGGGGTGTTCTTAAATCGTGGGAAACGTTTGCAATAAGTTCACGCCTGAATTCTGCCGATTTATTAAGTTCCTCAGATGCATAGCTAAGGGCATTTGAAAGATCTGATATTTCATAAAAAGCTTCTTCCGTTTTAAAATCAACGTTATTATTACCTAATGCCATTTCCCTGGCAGCATTAGTTAGTTTTTCAACAGGTTTTGAAAATCTTCGTGCAATAACATATGCAATAATAGACGCCATTAAAAGCGCTATAACAGTTATTAAAACAAATTGTTTTTGTATAACGGCAACAACCGAATCTATTGGTTGAAGTTGGGAAATAACAAAAATATATGCGGATTCTTTTGTTATATTATTATTTGCAAGAGCACCGTAAAAAATAATATTTTCGCGTTTTCCTTCACCATCAACACGGTAATAAACTTCATTATTTTTGCTTTTTGCAATCGCATCGTGAATATTACCAAGTACTTTACCAAAACTATCAATATTATTGATACGATTATGATCAATTTCACCTATATCATCATATGCGCTTAAAACGTAACCATCGCTATTTGTAACAATAATTACAACGTTATTTTTGCGTGTTATTTCTTGAATAACAATATTATTCAACTTATTTTTTTTATATAAAGAAACAACTTCACGGGCATTATTAACAGTTTCCCTTGCCATTGCGCCAATATAATAATACTGTAAAAAAACAATTTGCAAAAGCCAGATAATTACAAGTAAAAGCACTGTAAAAATACAGAAGTATTCCCATATTTTTAATTTAACGCTATGTTTATTCCTCCGTTTCAAATATGTATCCTACCCCCCGGACAGTTGAAATTAAATCACGATAAGGCTCAATACTGTTTCTAAGCATTTTGATGTGTGTATCAACTGTTCTGTCATCACCAAAGAATTCATATCCCCAAACTTCAGATAAAAGCTGATTTCGGGATAAAGCGATATTTTTATTTTTAATCATAAAGGTAAGAAGATCGTATTCTTTGGGTGTAAGTTCAACGCGTTTACCATCAATAAAAACCTTTCGGGCAGAAGTATCAATATCTATGCCTTTAATGATTATATGCCTGTTTTCCTCTTCTATTTGGGCATTATGATGTCTTGAAACAATTACATTTATCCTTGCCATAACTTCTTTTGGTGAAAAAGGTTTTACAACGTAATCATCTATACCAAGTTCAAAACCAAATAATTTATCATATTCTTCGCCCCTTGCAGAAAGCATCAAAACAGGAATATCTTTTGTTTTACGGATTTCCTTGCATGCAGAAAATCCATCAAGGCGTGGCATCATTATATCCATAATAATAACGTCAAAATCATTCTGTTTACACTTGTTTACCGCATCCATACCATCAACGGCTTCAGTAACGGTATGGCCTTCAAACTCGGCATACTCCCTTAACCCGATACGGATATTTTCTTCATCATCAACAATTAAAACTCTTGCCATAATTTTCATCCTTTCTAACAAAAGGTTTATTATTTATTATTATTTTACATCATAATTGTGATAGCTTAATGATAAAAATGTTTATCTTTAAAAATATTTTATCACAAACGCTAAATAAAATAAACAAAAATTTTTAAGAAAATGTTTGACAAAATTTAAAGGTTGTTATATACTATCACCGTTGCTCAGATATATGTGTGTGTAGCTCAGCTGGATAGAGTGACTGGCTACGAACCAGTAGGTCGGGGGTTCGAGTCCCTCCACGCACACCAAAGAGCAACGCTCAAAAATATTTTATCATCCGTATAAGGAGGTGGCACTTATGGCAAAGTATTGTGAAATTTGTCACAAGGGCGTAATGTCAGGTAATCAGGTTAGCCATTCTAACCGTCACACAAGAACATACTGGGCTCCCAACGTTCAGAAGGTTAGAGCTATTGTTGATGGCTCCCCCAAGCAGATTTGTGTTTGCACACGTTGCCTTCGTTCCGGTAAGGTAACAAGAGCATTATAATTTAATTTGCACAAATT
>JAZSPY010000090.1:0-9440 GCA_045537705.1 Clostridia bacterium | reverse complement strand
AAATACTTTGAAATACATAACAGACGTAGCAAATAGTAACAGACGTGTGTTCTGTTCGTTCTTTGGGAGCAAGATGCCGCAGGTTCAAGTCCTGTCGCCTCGACCAAAAAAGGCAGTAAACATCAAGGTTTCTGCCTCATAAACGGGAGCATAGCTCAGCTGGGAGAGCATCTGCCTTACAAGCAGAGGGTCACAGGTTCGAGCCCTGTTGTTCCCACCAAAAAGAAAGACACAATATTCATCGTGTCTTTCTTTTTTTTGATACAACAAAAAATCCCTCTTTTAAAGAGGGATTTTTATCTTCCGTTAATTATTTTTCCAATAAATATCACAACAAAAATTATAATAATAAAGAAAAGCAAAAATAAAACCCGCTTCTTAAATTCATTAAATTTAATTGAAGAATATTTTGAAAGTATCTTTTTGCGTTTTTCAATTAAAGCGTCTTTACTGTTAGGGTAAGTTGTATTAATAAACCTATTTAGTTGCCTTTTATGGTTTTCTTCTAAAAGATCGCTATTAAGCATATCAACACTTATTTCCATTCTTTCATAAAGGGCACCTAATTTATTATCAATCTCATTAAGTGCTTCATGATCCGCTTTACAAACGTAATAATTATCATATTTAAATCGTTTTTCTTTATCTGCCATCATTAACCCTTATTTTACATAATTCTACAATATTCATTATACCACTGTTTAGAAAATAACACAACATATTAAATTCTACGATAAATATACTTTTTAATAAAATACATACAAAGTTCTACGAATAATATCTTGCGTAAATAGGTTTACTTTTGGATATGAAAAATGTATAATATACTTAGAGGTGAAAAATATGGATGCAAAAATTACAGGTGAAAATATTGCCCGTCTTCGCAAAAAAGCGGGGCTTACACAGGCTTCTCTTGCCAAAAAACTTAATATAAGTGATAAAACGGTAAGCCGTTGGGAAAACGGTATAGGATTTCCTGAAATTACACAGATTCCTAAAATTGCAAGTATTTTAGGGGTAACCAGCGATTATCTTTTAACAGGTGAACGTAAAGGTATTGTTGTTGCAGGCCACTTTACAACAGATATTGTTAAAACTATTGAACAATTCCCCGAAGTTGGTATGCTTGCCCATATTGTTGACGTTACAAGGGCAGTTGGCGGATGTGTTCCAAATACTGCTATTGACCTTGCAAAAATGGATAAAACGTTGCCTTTAACAGTATTAGGTAAAATCGGCGATGATGAATATGGCAGATTTTTAACAGGGCAGTTTAGCCGTTACGGTATTAACTGTGATAAGATTACGTATTCTGAAACACTTCCAACCAGCTTTTCTGATGTTATGAGTCAGCCTACAGGTGATAGAACCGTATTTCACGCAAAAGGCGCTAACATGGAATTTTCGCCAAAGGATATTGATATTAAATCATTAAATGCAGTAATGCTTCATATTGGATATATTTTATTGCTTGATGAGTTTGATAAACCTGATAAAGAATACGGCACAGTAATGGCAAGGTTCTTAAAAGAGGTTCAGGAAGCAGGCATTAAAACTTCTATTGACGTTGTTAGTTCCAATACAGCCGATTACAAGGCAACCATTATCCCTGCATTAAAATATACCGATTACGCTATTATGAACGAGATTGAAAGCAGTATGCTTACCGATCTTAATCCCGTTAAGGAAGATGGTAATCCCCATATTGAAAATATCAGAAAAACAATGGAATATATGGCATCTTGCGGCGTAAAAGAAAAGGTTATTATTCACTGCAAAAAAGCAGGTTTCTGCTTAGATGTAAAAACTAATACCTTTACCTGTGTACCATCTCTTAAACTTCCTAAAGAACTTATTAAAGGAAGCGTTGGCGCAGGGGATGCTTATTGCGCAGGCTGTCTTTACGGTATTTATAATGGCTATGATGATAAGCACATGCTTGAATATGCTTCTGCAGCTGCAGCATGCACACTGTTTTCTGAAGGCTCAATTGACGGTATGCTTCCTAAAGATCAGGTTGAAGCATTAGAGAAAAAATACGATCGTTTAGATTTAGGCTTGTAAAAAAAGGACCTTCTTTTAAGTGAAAGAAGGTCCTTTAATATTAGGATAAAAATCAGTGTTTACAAAGGCACTTTGATTTAAAACTGCTCTTTGCGAAATGGAATTATAGTAAATGGGGCAGGAATCCTTTAAACTTACAGGCATACAGGAAGTAATGTAAACGATAATAACTCCGTCAACAAGGGCCGAATAGGTGTTAGCACCCGTTTCTTCAAGATTATCTGCAAAGTATGAATAATGTACCGTAATATCAAAAGGCCAAAGGGAATCTTCAGGCAAACTCATAAAAACGTTTATAGGAACTGATAAATTTGCGCTGGCAGTGGTTTTTGCCCCTTGATAAATATACGTTAATGTGCCCGGCAAATATAAAGTTCCGTTAACGCTGGCATAAGCATCGTTTATGTTTGGTACTACCGAAATATTGCTATCAGGCACAAAAACACCGGTGCCGCTTGCGTAAAGGGCAGTAATCCCTGATTGTAAACCGGAAGTTTCAAGATTTAAACTTTGCCTGTCAAGGCCCATTCGTACGTTATCAAAAATTCTGGTGGCAAGTATGTTTATACCGCTTTGGCAATCATTGATTCCATTAGAACAATTCAAAAAATAAAACCCCCTTTTACTACTATTATATGCAGTAAAAAAGGGGGTATTACTTTTTATTAAATCTTATTTAAAATCGTATTCTTCAGTATTTTTCTTTTTTGCAGGTACTGTTGAATATGTGCCAAAGAAAGAAAGAATATATGCAAGAATCATATTAAACAAGCAATTTGCGGGGCTAAGTGATTGTAAAATAAATTCCCCTGCAGTATAGATATCCGTCTGGCTTAAAAAATAATAAAGGAAAATATAAACCGTTGCAAATAAAAGCGCTATAAAAGAAACAATTAAAGTGCAGGTATAAATGGTTTTTGCTTCATATTCTCGTTTAACAAGAATCATTGCAGGAATCCAACCCATTATATAACCAACAGCGGCAGCAAACTTTATTGCAAAAACTGAAATAAGGCAGTATATAAGGGTGATAATACCATAAGCGATAATCAATGCAAGTTGGGTGGAAATCCGCTTTTTTTTGGGGCTATTTTCAGTTAAAACAGCTTCTTCAGCATCCGTTTTATCTTCAGCTTTTTTGATAGGTTTTTCAAGGGGAATAAATGCGTACATGGTTTTATCAAAAACCACATCAAGCTCAGTATTAGAAAACTCTATTGAAGCAGTAGATAAAAATGAAGAAAACGTTTTTGCAAACTGCAATATATAATCAGGGTCATCAAGAATTAAAAGGCTAAATGAAATTTTAATACCGTTTTTAACGAATCGTGAATTAAGATAATGGATACTTTCTTTAAGGTAAGCCTTTACCATCTGCCTTTCGTTATGGCTTGATTCGGGCAGGTTAACAAAAATCTGGGCACAATCTGAAGTTACGTTGATGGTGTATAAAAAACCATCAATGTTTTTGTAAATTAAATTATTATCATCAAGATTAAAGTCAAGTGCGTTTTTTAATTCAAATAAATCCATATAAACCTCTAAATAAGATATAAGAATAGTATAACACAACTAAAAGCAAAATACAATAAAAAAATGCACCGCGATTGCGGTGCATTTAATTTATTATTCCATGTTTTTAAGCATTTCTTCAATCTTAGGTTTAAGTGCTTCTTCTTCATCTTTAAAGATAACGTCATAGAACTTAAGCAATAAAGGTGCGTTCCATGCAATACCTGTCATAAATGAATTTCCGCCGATTGCCTGGATAGCCTGAACGCTTGTTGTTTCACCATCGTTATAGCTATCAAAAACAAGTTTAACAAGCTTAACGGCGTTTTCAATACCCTTATTAAAAAGTTCATCAACGGTATCGGTATATGAATAACGTGCATCCCATGCTGCAAGCCAGGGTGTACGCTTGTCATTCATAAAGTCAACGTCTGGTTCTAAACCGTCATAAACAGTTTTTGTAAAGAAACCTTTTGTAAATTCCTTTGAAAACTTTTCATAAACGCTTGTGATGGGCTTCATAATACCGGGTTTAATACGGGTTTTCATTTTTTCGTTCATATCCTGGTATGCTTTAATAACGTCTTCACGGGAAATATCTTTACCATAAACGGTTTTGATATTTACAGGATACATACGGCAGATTTCAAGTAATTCTGCATAAGTAACCCAGAACATATCATCAATGTTAATATCCTTAGGATCCTTATCCATATATTTTTTAAGCATAACGTAATCTATAGCGTTGTTGATACGCTTGCGGTAAATACCAAAACGTTCTGCCAAAGGTGCGTTAGGTGTAACAAAACCACCACGATAAAGAATGTATGGATTAACTGCACAGTCAACAGCATAGTGAACAAGGTAACCGTAAAAATAGGGAACGATAATTTCCTTATCAGCATCTTCCTGTTTGGCTATGTATCTGTAGATAAGGTTCATCCATTCATCAACTGAACGTTCATGAAGCATCATTGCCATACGGTGAATGCTAACGTCAGATTTTAAGGGCGCACCGTAATAATTAAAAAAGTCGGGCCCCTGAAGACCTAAATCATAAACGCTTTTACGTTTTGAAATAGCATCTTTAATATTTTGAGGAAGCTGTTCAAAAACTTTTTGACCGGCTATGTAATGTGTAAAAAATCCTGGCATATTGTTGGACACTCCTAACAGTTATAATATCTTACAATGTATTATAATACATTTTTCGTAATTTGAACAGTAGTAATTTTAAAAAATTTGCACAAATTTTAAGGATAAAGTGCATATTTAAGATAAAATCACGTTATAACGGCGCATATATGTATTATCCTTATTGGAAAAAACGGTTTCAACAAGCTTGCCACCGTTTTTTTCTATGATCTTTCGGCTGCCGATATTATCATTACGGCAAGTGATTATAAGATCCTTAAAACCTAATTTTTTTGCTTCTTCAAGTAAAAGCGAACACATTAGCGTACCGTAACCGCATTTTCGTTTTGAAGGCAAAACGCCATATCCGATTTGCCCTTGCAGTGTAACGGTTTCCTTTGTTTTTTTATGGCGCACGTCACCTTGGGCGTAAATAACACCGTTATCATCAACTAAAAAATATCTTGTGTATGGTGAAACGCTGATTCCAAGCCCGATTCCTTGGGAATGTTTAATGCAGGTTCTTACAAAATAGGGGAAAGCATTGCCGTCAGTCATACCTAAAAAAGGTGTCCCTTCAACTACATAATCATCAATCATATCCATAAACGAACAAAGTGTAAGCATATTTGCTGTTACAAGATGCAAAAAATCACGTCCTTATTTCTTTTTTTGTTTTTTGATTTTTTTAGGCATTAAAAAACTTTCGCTTGCTTCTGTTTGAAATACACGTTGTTTTTTAAAGCCTGTAACCCGTTCCTGAGTAATAAATTTAATGGGGAAATATGATATAACAGCGCAAACAGAAATTGCCGAAAAAGCACTTGGGGGCAATAACAGATTATATTCGCCTGTTAAAATAAGAATTGTATTAAATATTATAATGGAAAAAGCGCTGTTAAATAACATAGCCCGTTTTCCGTAAGAAAAAAATAAATTCATTACGCATTGTGCAAGGGCATAAATAAAAAACGGTTCATACATAAGCCCTATAGGTTGGGGAAGCACTTTTTTTGAAAGAAGGTACAACAAAGTAGCACTAATGCTTGCAAAAAATACGCTTTTTAAGGGGAAAGAAAGTTTAAACAACAAATAAACAAGATAACCTATTAAAGCAAAATAGGGTACGATGTAAAAATCCACACCTTCAATAAAAACGGGGGGAATAATGTAAAAAAGCACAAATGCTAATAAAAGAATAATGGATTTTACTTTTGAAAGGGCAAAAGTATAAATAATACCGTTGCCAACGTTAAAAAGCACAAGAACTGTAAGAATTAAAAGAATAGTAACGCCAATTGGCATAATAACACCACACAAGAATTTTTTTGTTATTATGCCAAAATTTTATAAAAAATATTCATCTGAAGCTTGATGGCGTTGAACCCGTTTGTTTTAAAAAGAATTTGCAGAACTGTTGCACGTCAGAAAAACCTGTTTCCTGTGCAATTTCCGTAACTGTTTTATAAGTAGTCTGCAATAAATCAAGAGCCTTTGTAAGCCTGAAACTTAAAAGATATTGATGCAAAGTTTTACCTGTATTTAAAAGCATAAGTCTGTTAAGGTAATTAGGGTGAAAATTAACCGCGTTACCAATATCTTCGTTGGTTAAATGATGCATATAGTTTGTTTGAATATATGAAATAACAAGATCAATAGTATTCTTTGGCGAAGCGGTTGCGCCGGTAATCAACTCTCTTGCAACTGAAACAAGCAGTTCTTTTAATAATGCAGAGTTTTTTTGATTAAAAAACAAACGCTTGGTAGTGTATTCATCAAGCATTTTTTGAACAATTGGCAGTTGGGCGTTTTGCATAGGAAGTATAAACGGCCCATTAAACTGTTCAATATCTGAAAAAGTATATTTTTCAAAAAGATTTTCAGAATTAAAGGCACCTTTTTTAAATGCAGGCGCAACTGGATTTTCTAAAGAAGAATTATTTATTGTAAAATCAAAATTGATGCCCAACAGCATAATGTTTTCTTTTGTTTTATGTATTTGATAAGGCGTACCTGATGGTACGAACAACAACGAATTTTCATGTATTTGATAAACAGTTGAATCAACCGTTATTTTAGCGTTACCTTGCACACAAAAGAAAATACGATGATCATATGCAGTTTGCTGATGGGTTGTATAAGCAGGAATAAATTCAATATAATGCACGTATCTGACAAAAGGCGTTATTTTATCAATGCTTAATTCCATTTCAACTAAAAATCCTTTAAAAAGTTTATTTTTCACAAAAACAGGTTTGTTTTCACTATTTATTAAACCACAAAACAAGTGTATAATCAAGTAAAAATTATAAGTTTTAAAGGAGATTTTTCACAATGTTAGAAAGAGTTCCATCAAAAAAAGCAAGAATTGGTATTTTTGCAGTAGCACACGGTACTTATTGGAATCAGTTCCCGGGTCTTCTTGATAATATGAAAAAGTATCATCAGGATTTCATTGAACTTATTCAAAAAAATGACGTTGAGATCGTTGACCTTGGTATTGTTGATGATCCAATTCAAGCTAATGAAGTAGCAGTTAAGTTTAACGCAAGCGATGTTGACGTTATTTTCTGTAATATGATAACCTATGCAACGTCAAGCGTATTTGCACCGGTTCTCCGTTCTTGTTCAGCACCTATGATCCTTCTTGCGCTTCAGCCAAGAACTGCTATGGATTACACACGTGCTAACACGTTTATGCAGCTTGAAAACGATAACATCTGTTCAGTTCCTGAATTCTGCGGTGTTGCTTTAAAAATGAATAAAACCATTCACGATGTTATCATCGGCACACTTTATAACGATGAAAAGGCAGAAAAAGAAATCAAAGAATGGTGTTTAATTGCAAAAACACTTCGCAAGCTTAAAGGCGCACGTATCGCTTTAATGGGCCACGTTTTAGAAGCAATGTACGATATGCATACCGATCCTACTTTAGTGTTTAATGCATTTGGTATTCACGTGCCATTACTTGAAATTGACGACCTTTTATCTGAATATAAAAACGTTACTCAGGAAGAAATTGATCAGCAGATTGCCATTATCAAAGAAGAATTTGATATGCCTGAACCTAAAAGCGATCCTGTTACTATGAAGTTAACTGATGAAGATCTTTTCCACGCAGCAAAGGCTTCAGCAGCGTTAGAACGTTTCAGAATTAAATATAAACTTGATGGCCTTGCATACTTCTATAACGGTGCAGAAGGCAGCGAAAACCGTAAACTTGCAGGCTCACTTATTTTAGGAAACTCAATGCTTATTGCCCGCGGTATCCCAATGTGCGGCGAATACGATATTAAAACCTGTATCGCAATGATGATTATGGATACTATCGGCATTGGCGGTAGTTTTGCTGAAATTCATCCATTTGATTTTGAAAACGATTGTATTCTCGTTGGTCACGATGGTCCACACCATATTCAACTTGCTGAAGGTAAACCTGTTGTTCGTTCACTTAAAAAGTACCACGGTAAAGAAGGCAGCGGTGCTTCCGTTGAATTTAAACTTAAGGAAGGCCCATTCACAATGCTTGGTATCAATCAGAATGGTGATGGCTCTTTCCGTTTCGTTATCGGTGAAGGCATTTCAAACGCAGGTCCTATTCCACCAACAGGAAACACAAATACCCGCGCTTCATTTGCACCCGATACGCCTACCTTTATTAAAAACTGGTGCTTAGCAGGACCTACCCATCACTTTGCTCTTGGCACAGGAAACTATGCTTCAACCTTAGAAAAATTAGGTAAAGTTTTAGGTGTTACAACAGTTGTTGTAGGCACAAACGAATAATAGAGGTATAAATTTATGTATAACGTAAAACTTTATGATTATGTTCCAAAGCCACAGCCTGTAAAAAGCGATTATATAATCGGCGTGCACTATTATCCTGCCTGGAAAAAAGGTGCCGCAGGGCTTCATAAGGGCTTTGATCAGTTCCTTGATTATCCCGAAAGATTGCCGCTTTTAGGAAGATACGATGAAGAAAATCCTGAAGTTATTGATTGGGAAATCAAATGGGCGGTTGAGCACGGTATAAACTGCTTCATCTATTGCTGGTACCGTAAAAAAGAAAACCAGGGCAAAAAGATTACGGTAGATGATCTTCGCCTTGGCCACGGTATTCACGAAGGGCTTTTTAATGCAAAATATAAAAATATGATCAAGTTTGCAATTATGTTTGAAGCCCAGTCAAGATGGTCAAACACCGATTTAGTGGATTTTGAAGAAAACTTATTGCCTTTCTGGTTTGAACAGTATTTTACAAAAGGAAACTACTTAATAATTGATAACAAGCCAATCGTTTACGTTTACGATTATCAGAACTGTGTTCGCGATGGTTTCGGTAGCCCTGAAATTCAAGCACAGGCCTTTAAAAAAGCACAGGAATATGCTAAAAAGTTTGGCTTTGATGGTATAGAATTCCAGGTAGAATACAGATATACCGATCTTTCAAGATATGAAGAATATAAAAAAGGCGGATATGATCGTACTTTCAGTTATTGCTGGGAAATGAAATCACTCCGTCCAAGCCAGGAAGAAATCATTGATACACAGATAAAGATTATGGAAGCAAGGGCAAAGGAAGATCCTTCTTACTTTATTCCTTTAGCATCTAAACAGTGGGATCCCAGACCCCGAATGGATATTATGCCTGAACTTTACGGTAACCCCGAAACAAGTTCACTTTGGAATCTTACCCCTGAATCCTGGCGAATCCTTCTTGAAAAAAT
>JAZSPY010000082.1:0-2902 GCA_045537705.1 Clostridia bacterium | reverse complement strand
TTATTCATTGGAATAACGGGCTTTGGGATAGTTGCGTTAAACATGAAGAAGATGGTCCTTTTACTCCTGTTGATGAATATGTTAAGGATATGCTTAAAATACTTGAAAAATTAAAGAAGCGCACAAACAACATTATTTTTGCAAAGACTACCCATTGCCGACCAGGTTATAATTTTAACGGAATTAACCCCGACCGCAACGGTATGGTTGACCTTTATAACAGAACACTTGTTCCGATTTTAGAAAAGGAAGGCGTTATTATTCACGACCTTAATCCGTTAATTGACAACGATGATGAACTTATCTGCGAAGATAACATTCACCTTTCGCCAAAGGGAATACAGGTTTGCGGCAAACAGGTTGCCGAAATGATTAAGAGTATTAAATAAACTTAAGAAGCACTTTTGACAGTGCTTCTTTTTTATTGCTGATTTTTGTTCTTTTTGGTATAATGAAAGTGAAATCTGATATATAGGTGAAATAAAGAATGAAAAAACTACATTTGCCAAAGTTAAAATTTAATGCGAAAATTTTTTGGATTATCATAATTGTTATACTGCTACTGCTTGCCTTCTTTTTTAAGTTTTCATTAACGGGTTATTCTTTTCTTGCTTTAACACTTTTGGGAATTGCATTAGTAATAGGCGCGTTCCTTTTATTATCAATTAAAATTACGCCACTGACACTTACATTAAAAAGAATACTTGCCTGCTTAGTGATTATTGGTTGCCTATTATTTTTTATTGCCGAAATACCAATTACATCAAATATGAAAAAACAGGAAAAGGCTGAATCTGACTACATTATAGTTCTTGGTGCAGGCGTACGTGGAACAACTCCTTCAAGAATATTAAGCCAACGAATTACTTCTGCGTATAATTTTCTTACTGAACATCCTGAAGCCAAGGCTATTTTGAGTGGCGGACAAGGTCCCGGAGAAGATATATCAGAAGCGCTATGCATGAAAAACGAACTTATCAAAAAGGGTATTGATGAAAATCGTTTGATAATAGAAGACCGATCAACATCAACTGAAGAAAATTTTAAATTCAGTAAAGCGATTTTAGATGAACTCTCCCCCGGCACAACGAAGATAACCGTGATTTCAAGTGATACCCATCTTTATCGTGCTTCCATTATTGCAAAAGATCTTGGATTGGAGCCAAAATTATATTATGCTTACACGGATTATCACTTTTTAAGATTATCAAATGTGTTACGGGAAGCGGTTGCAGTTTGGGTTGAATGGATATTTTAAAAATTTAAGAAGCACTTTTGACAGTGCTTCTTTTTTATTGCTTTTTTTATGTTTTTTGGTATAATGATTTAAAAGAGAGGTTTTATTATGATTACATCGGCTTGGAAATTTGGTTTAAATATTGAAGAAATTGATGTTATCCGCAAAGCAAACAATGATGGCTGGGATAAGTTTGATGAAAAATCAATTCACCTTATTATATATAATGAAGGCGTGCCTGTTGGATGCGGTAGCATTTATTTTGATGATTGCTATCATATTGCGCATTTAAACGTGCTGCCTGAGTTTCAAAGGCAATATATCGGTGATTTGATGATTAGGCTTTTACTGATTAAAGGCTTTAATATGATGGCTGATAAAATTGTGATTGAGCCCAATGAAAATTCAGTTGAATTCTTTAAAAAGTATGGGTTTAAGCAAGTGAACGGTTCTTCCCTTTTTGAAGTAACGGAAGACACTTTAATTATGAACAGTAAATGCGGGCACGATTGTTCAAACTGCATTAACAAAAATACGTGTGGACAACAGTAATGATTTGGTTAATAGTTTTTTTGTTTTGTGTTTTGGGCGCGTTGTTTTTTAAGTTTAAAGTAAAAGGCTATTCTGCCCTATCAGTTTATTCAACTGTTATTGCTATTATTGTTGCAGGGTACTTTTTACTATCGCTTAATGAGAGCCCGTTATTTAACGGATTAAGGATTGTTTTAAACTGCATTGTGTTTCTATTGTTATTAATGTTCATTATTGCAGAAATTCCCGTAATAATTTACAGTAAAAAAAGAATAAAGGCTAATTCAAAATACGCCATAGTTTTAGGGGCGGGAGTTAATAACGGTAAGCCTTCAAAAGTTTTAAATCAAAGGATTTTGGCTGCAAAAGAGTTTATGGTACTTTATCCTGAAACCATTTTGATATTAAGCGGTGGCAAGGTTGAAGACGAAAGCATTTCTGAAGCGGAATGTATGCAAAAAGAACTTATTAAATCAGGCATAAAAAAAGAACGGCTGATATTAGAAGACAAATCTACAACCACTATAGAAAACTTTAAATTCTCAAAAGAATTATTGCCCAACGTTAATGAAATTACCATAATAACAAGTGATACCCATTTATATCGCGCTTGTTTGTTAGCAAAGAGATCAGGATTAGAACCATCACCCTTTTATGCAAAAAACACGTACCCTGTTTTAAGACTTTCCACTGCATTAAAGGAAGCGGTTGCCCTTTGGGAATTATGGTTTTTTATTAATAAAAAGCACGGAAATTAACTTCCGTGCTTATTTTATCTTTTTTTACGAATTATAATCACTATTACTGATGCAACAGCCACTATACCAATGCCAAAACATGCAAGAATAATCGCTAACGAAAAACCATCAGTTACAACACCACTAGGTGGTTCTGTTATAAGGGGTGGCATATTTTCTGCCGTTAAGGTTGGTGTTGATATTTCTGATGGCGGTGTGGTTTCAACTGCATCAGGTGTTTTTGTATTAGCTTCCTGAGTAACTTCAGGTGTGGTTGTTGGGGTTGCCTGTTCTGTTGGTGCAGCTGTTAGAGTTGCCAAAGGAGTTAATGTGGGTTCTGCAGTTGGTTCTTGAGTAGGCTCCGCAGTTGGCACAGCGCTTGCAGTAACTGTTGGTT
>JAZSPY010000109.1:0-26715 GCA_045537705.1 Clostridia bacterium | reverse complement strand
TCTTTTTACCGATGATGTTGAAATGGCAAACAAGGTTCGTAAATGGTCAACACAATCAAGGGAAAACGCACCTTGGTATCAACACGAAGAACTTGGCTATAACTATCGTATGAGCAACGTTATTGCAGGTGTGGTTCGCGGTCAGCTTGATCACCTTGAAGAACATATCGCACAAAAGAAAGCAATATATGAAAGATATAAAGAGGGCTTTAAAGATCTTCCTGTAACAATGAACCCTTATGACAAAAAAAACAGCGAACCAAACTTCTGGCTTTCCTGTTTATTGATTGATGCAAAAGCTATGTGCAAACAGGTTCGCGGTGAAGCCGAAGCACTTTACATACCTGAAACAAATAAAACCTGCCCAACAGAAATTCTTGAAAAGTTAGCTGAATTTAATGCAGAGGGCAGACCTATCTGGAAGCCTATGCATATGCAACCTATTTACAGAATGAACCCATTTATCACAAGGGAAGGGGATGGCAGGGCGAAAACTAATGCTTACATCTCTGGCGGCAGCGTAGGTAAAGACGGAAACCCACTTGATGTTGGTATGGATATTTTCCATAGGGGCTTATGCCTGCCAAGTGATAATAAGATGACCAAGGAACAGCAGGATCAGATTATTGAAATTATAAAAGCTTGCTTTAATTAAAACCAATATGATTTTGTAAGTTGTTAGGAGCAAAAGATGGCAGAAAATAAGTTTTCCGTAGCAATGTGCGTTTACGGTTTGGATGACCCCACTTGGTTTAAACAGGCGGTAGAAAGCATCTTAAACCAAACGGTAAAACCTGATGAGGTTGTGTTAGTTGTTGACGGACCCGTTCCTGAAAAGTTAGACGTAATTATTAAAGAATTTGAAAAAAACGAGATTTTTAATGTAGTTCGTTTTAAAGAAAATCAAGGCCATGGTAATGCACGAAGAAGATCGGTTCAGGAATGTAAAAACGAATTGGTTGCTTTAATGGATGCGGATGATATTAGCGTTCCTGATCGTTTTGAGAAGCAACTTAATTTTATAAAAGAGCATAACGCAGATATCGTTGGCGGTAACATTTCTGAATTTATTGGTGAACAAGAAAATATCGTAGGTATCAGAACTGTTCCATCAAATCACCAGGATATTATAGAGTACATGAAAACACGATGCCCCTTTAATCAGGTTACGGTTATGTTTAAAAAAGCAACGTACTTAAAAGCAGGCGGATATATTGATTGGTACTGTGAAGAAGATTATTATCTCTGGCTCAGAATGATGCAAACAGGCGCAAAATTTGCAAATGTTGATGGAGTGCTTTGTAACGTTCGTGTTGGTAAGGAAATGTATCAAAGGCGCGGTGGCTTTAAATATTTTGTAAGTGAAGCAAAATTGCAAAAATATATGCTTCAAAATAAAATTATCGGATTTGGCACTTATTTTATGAACGTTGCAAAAAGGCTTATTGTTCAGGTTTTATTACCCAATAAAATAAGAGGCTGGGTATTTAAAAAATTCGCAAGGGAAAAAGTGTGATAATATGAGTAAAAAATATAAAATCGGCTATACAACAGGCGTATATGATATGTTTCATATCGGGCACTTGAATATCTTAAAAAAGGCAAAAGAACAATGCGATTATTTAATCGTAGGCGTTACTACCGATGAACTTTGTGTGAGTAGAAAAAACAAAAAGCCCATAATCTGTTTTGAAGATCGCAAAACAATTATTGAGGCTATAAAATACGTTGATAAGGTTGTTCCACAAACTGATATGGACAAGTTTAAAGCCATAAAAGAACATAACGCCGATGTTGTTTTTGTAGGTTCCGATTGGCAGGGCACAGATGCATGGATACAATACGAAAAGCAGTTTAATTCTTTGGGCTGTACGGTAGTTTATCTTGACCATACTGATGGAATTTCTTCAACTATTTTAAGAGAGAGATTAAATAAATGATTTTTGTTTATAAAAAGTGGGATGCTTTTTGTAAAAACCTTAAAGAAAAAGGCATAACAAGTATTCCCGCCAAAGAAGTGACGGAACAAACTAAAAACTATTTAGTTTTAAAGCACGATGTTGAAACTGACGTTTCTAAAGCCTATAAAATGGCAAAAATTGAACATAAGTATGGGCATAGGGGCTCTTATTACGTTCAGGCGTATCTTATTGAAAAAGAAGAAAACGTTAAAATGCTTAAAGAAATGGCTGATTTAGGCCACGAGGTTTCTTATCACTACGATGTTTTAGATTCCCAAAAAGGTGATATTCAAAAAGCAATAGAAGAATTTGATAAAAATAAACAAAAGTTTGAAGAAAACGGTTTTACTCTTAAAACCTTATGCCAACACGGTAACCCCGTTGTTGAAAGGGTAGGGTACACCTCAAACCGCGATTTTTTCAGAAGCCCGCTTGTTCAAGAAAAATATCCTATGTTAAGTGATATAATGGTTAATTTTAAAGAAAAGCATAATACTGATTACATGTATTTTTCTGATGCGGGTAGAAAATTCAAAATGATTTTTGATCCCATCAATAATGATATCGTAAACAGTGATGATAAAAATATAACGTATTCCGATCTTAACGCATTGTTAAACGTGTTAAAAAGTGATAAATCATATATTATCAGCACCCATCCGCACCGATGGACAGATTCGGCTATTTTGTACGTTTTAAAACTAGTAGCGTTCAAGATAATAACATTCATTGCAAAGATTTTAATGAAGATACCGTTTTTTAAGAAAATTATGAGTAAATATTATTTCTTAGCAAAAAAGATTTAAAGGAATGTAAAAATGTTAAAACACGCATATTTGATAATTGCAAATGGAAATTTCAGCGTTGTAAAAACTTGCATCAAAATGATTGATGATGCGCGCAACGATATATATTTGCTTTTAGATTCAAAGGCAGATGTTTCAAAAGAAACCCAGCAGCAGTTAATAAATTGCGTAAATAAATCAAACATTGAAATATGCTTTCAAGTTGTAAACTGGGCAGGGTATTCGCAGATTTCAGCAGTACTGAATTTAATAGATAAAGCAGTAAGCAAAAATGAATATCAATATCTGCATTTTATTCAGGGTTCTGATTTACCAATAAAATCGCAGAACGATATTCACGATTTTTTTTATAAAAATAACGGCAAGGAATTTGTTCAGATAGAATTTCCCCGCAAAGAAATGGCTAACAGAAAAGCCTGGTATCGCCACTTCTTCTGCCACAACCGTTTTTTTAGAAAAAATAAATTCGTTAAAGCGTTGAATTTTGGGCTTATGGAAGTTCAAAAACTTTTACATATCAAAAAAAATACGGATATTGAGCTTTATCAGGGCTCTGCTTTGTTTTCAATTACAGGGGAATGTGCTAAGTACGTTCTTTCTAAAAAACAAGAGATTTATAAAAGATTTCATCTCTCTTTGGCGGCTGATGAAGTTTTTATGCAAACAATTTTAATGGCATCAGAATTTAAAGAACGTATCTGTGAAATAGATAAAGAATATTCTGAAAATTTAAGATTGATTGATAGAACTCGTCCTGATGGTAAAAATTCACCACACGTTTGGCGAATTGAAGAACTTGAAACTCTGTTAAACGCAAAAGAAAACAAACTGTTTGCCAGAAAGTTTGATGAAAAAATTGATATGGAAATAGTTAACAAAATATACAACGAGGTGTGCTGTAATGGCTGAAAATACAGTCCGTGATGTTCAAGGTAAAATCCTTGAAACAATGAAATATATTGATAAACTTTGCCGGGATAACGGTATAGTTTACTATATTATGGGCGGCACTGCGCTTGGGGCAATACGACATGGCGGATTCATTCCTTGGGATGATGACCTGGATATTTTTATGACGCCACAAGAATATGCTAAATTCAAAGCGGTTTTTGAAAAAGAAAACAGCGATAAATTTATATTGCAGGAATGGAATACCACACCTGATTATCTTGAATATGCTAAAGTTCGTATGAACGGAACTACCTTTATAGAAGAAAACTTTAAAAATAAACAAGATATGCACCACGGTATTTACGTGGATATTATGATTTTACATAAAGTTCCGGATAAAAAGTTTATACAAAAACAGGTGTACTACTATTCAAAATTCGTAACTTTATATGCGCTTTCACAAAGGAACTGGAACCCTAAAAGTAAGGGACAGGCATTAGTTTTAAAATTATTAAAAATCTTACCTTGCAAACTTATAGCGAATATTTGCTACAAAAAAATATACAAATATGATGATATGCAGGATAACTTCAAGTATTGTTACTGGATAACACCTGCAAAGTTTAAAAACGGTTTGTTTGATAAAGATTTCTTTACTACACCTGTTGATATTCCGTTTGAAGATACTTGCCTTTTAGGTGCAAAGAAGATAAAGGAATATCTTGAATACCGCTATGGCGATTATATGCGTTTGCCTTCAGAAGAACAGCAAAAAGCATCAGTACACGCCTATATTTACGATACACAAAAAGATTATAAAGAGTATATTGGGAAAATATAATGTCAAAATTTGAAATTTTGTGCGTTACAATGCACCAAAACGATTTTTCTAAAATTAAAGAAATGAACATTCATTCTGATATTGTTTTTGCGAACCAATGCGATCATAATTCGTATGAGGAGTTTGAGTTTGAAAACCACAAAGCAAAAATGATTTCAACTGAAACAAGGGGTGTAGGCATTAACCGTAACCTTGCGTTAATCTATGCAACTGCAGATTATTGCCTCTTTGGCGATGATGACGTTACTTACGTTGATAACGTAGAGGATTTAGTTGCAGGTGAATTTGAAGCCAACCCGGATGCTGACGTTATTATTTTTAATTTGCATACTAATGACGAAAAGCGTAAACAAAAAGTATATACAAAAACCAAAAAACACGGTCGTTTTGAAAAAATGCCCTGGGGCGGATGCCGTATCGCAGTCAGATTAAACTCCATAAAAAAAGCAAACGTTTGGTTTAATACCTTGTTTGGTGGCGGATGTATCTTTCCAAGCGGTGAAGACAGTATTTGGCTTACCGAAGCAAAGCGCAAAGGCCTGACCTTTTACGTTTCAAAAGAATTTGTTGGTACAGTTTCGTTTGAAGAATCTTCTTGGTTTTTAGGCACGGATGAACGCTTCTATTACGGTAAAGGCGCGTTTTATAAAGCCACACACCCTAAAACGTATTTACTTTGGATGATATATTTTGCTTTAAAAGGCAAAAATCCCAAAATAACCACTAAGCAGAAAATACAATTGATGCTTAAAGGCAAAGAAGGCTATAATAAAATGCTTTCTTATAATGAATATGTTAATTGTTAAAAGAGGACTTTATGTATAAAGAGGATTTAACTCAATTAAAGAGTGTTAATAAAAATAAAGGGTATTTACATATTGTAATATTCATATACTGGGCTATTTTAGTTGTCTGGCAAAATATAAGCGAATACAGTGCACAAGGCACTGCAGATACAGTGTTGAAAGTAGGATTACTTATTTTTCTTACAATAAGTTATCTTATTTTTACAGGTAGCAATCAAAGAATAAATCCATTAAACCTTGCGCTATTTACCGTGTTTTTGATATCGCAGATAATTACTTTCTTTTTTGAACCATCTGTTTCATTCAGAACTGTTGTTTCGTATGTTTTTCCACTTTTGTTTTTATTTTTATCCTTTGTCTATAACGGCGGTTATAAAATCAACAAAGCACAGTATATTACTTTTTTAAATTGTATCATAGCCGTTGTTGCATATTCTGCAATGTATGCAGTAATTTTTAAAACTGAATATTTCAGGCAGGCTTTTTCAATAACTACCGCCTATAGTAACGAACTTTCATCATTCTTTGTAAGTAACCATGAATACGGAATGTATTTACTTGCAGGTATAATTTCTTGTATTGCTTGTTTAGAGTTTAAAAAATCACAGCCAATAAAGAAAAAAATTATATATTTTTTGTGCATAATACTTTTTATTCCTAATATTGTATTAACTTTTTCACGCACTTCAATATTAGCGATGGTAGGATTTTTAACTGTATATATATTTTTTATGGGCCAAAGTAAAACAAAAAGATGGGCAGTTGTTGCCATTCTTGCACTTGTTATTGTTTATGCAGCCTCGGAAACTTTAAGAGATTTTGTTTTAAAGATAGTTTTAAAAGAAAATAGTACTGCCGGCCGTGACGTTTTATATAGATTAGCCATTGATTTTTATAAAGAGTCTGATTTATTACATCAGATTTTTGGTAGCGGTATACAAGTAGCAAGAAGCTTTTTTGATGCTGAAACATCACACGGCAGTGTTCATAATGCATATTTGCAGGTGCTTATTTATTATGGTGCTATTGGGTTAATATTTATGTTAGGCATTATTATCAGCAGATTAAACGCATCTGTAAAACTTGTAAAGAAGGATAAGTTTACAGGTATAGTTTCATTGGCATTAACCGCCTCTTGTATATTACTTATGTTTTCCAATACCACCATACTTTTTAATTCTCCAATAGATTCATTCTTTTTAACGGCTTTCTTTATTGTTGTTCCTAAATATCTGGAAAACGATATTATGAATCAAGGGGATAGTGTATGAATACAGAAGAATTAAAAACGTTACAGCAAACAGAACTTAATATTTTAATTGCCTTTGATGAATACTCTAAAAAGCATAATTTAAAGTACTATCTGATAGGTGGGGCTTTACTTGGTGCGGCAAGATACAAAGGCTTTATTCCTTGGGATGATGATATTGATGTTGCTATGCCAAGGGAAGATTATGAAAAACTTAAACAGTTGTGGCAAAAGGATAGCATAAAAGGGTATTTTCTTCAGCACGAAAAATCTGATCCCAACTTTGCAAGATGCATAATGAAACTGCGCAAAGATGGCACTCAGATTGTTGAAAAAAGCAGTGCTAATGTTAAAATGCACCAAGGCATTTATATTGATATATTTCCTATAGATTTTATTGAAGATAATAATTTTAAAAAAATCAACAAACGTGCAAAACAAATACGCCGCTTAATGACGTTAAGAACAATAAAAAGCGGATATGTTGGCAGATATCAACGAACTAAAAATTTAATAAGAATGTTGCTTTTTGCCGTTCCTGTTTCAATAATTGATAAAAAGTTATATTCTTTATGCACTAAAGAAAATTCTAGTCAAACCAAATATGCAATTTTATATTTACATAACTATAATTGGCAAAAACAGTTACATAAAAAAGAAGTATTTGGTGAAGGTGCAGAAATTGATTTTGAAGGGCTTAAATTTAATGCCCCGGCTGAAACAGATGTTTTTTTAAAAAATGTGTTTGGCGAAAATTATATGGAAGAACCACCTAAAGAAAAACAAAAAACTCCACATAACTATATTACGGTGAAGTTTTAAAATTTACTTTGAAAGGTTTTATATGAATAAAAAAGTTCTAATAATATCTAACGAGCCTTTATCAAACAGATATTCTAACGGCAGAACGTTACGTAACCTTTTGTTAAATATACCAAAGGAACAGATTGCGCAGTTCTTTTTGCACGGTGAAGCAGATGAAACTGTAGTTTCTGCATCATACCGGGTAACCGATCAGGAAGCCTTAAATGCGCTTTTAATGCGTAAAAACAAAGTAAAAAAAGTTCAAGCGCAAACAAGCACAACCGGTGCAACACCAACCGTTCAGCCTAAAAAAGTACATAAAAACTGTAAAACAATGGTTTTAAGGGATATCGTTTGGCGTTCTTATGCTTGGTGGAAAAAGGATTTTGATAAGTTTATAGAAGATTTTAACCCTGACGTTTTATTGCTTCAGGCAGGTGATTCGCCTTTTATGTATGCCATTACCTTAAAAATAGCAAACAAGTTTAAACTACCAATCGTTATGTATAATAGCGAAGAATACGTGCTTAAAAAGAGAATTTACAGCAGAGCAAATGAAAAATCAATTTGGCACAAGATTTTACTTGGTAGATTGAAACGCGTTTATAAAAAGCTTATGGATAAGGTAAGTTATTGCATTTATACTACCGAATATCTTGAAGATAAATATCAAAAAGTTTACCCCCATTTAAATAAAAGCTGCGCTTTATATACTGCAAGTGAATTATCACCATTAAAAGATAATTCACAAAAAGATAAGTTTTCCGTTTTATATTGCGGAAATCTTGGGGTAGGCAGGGTAATCCCATTAGATGAATTTGCAAGAGTTCTTTATGAAGTTGATCAAAATGCCGTTTTAGAAATTTACGGTAAGTTTCAGCAAGAAGAAGCAGAAAAATTCTTATGCAAAAATAAAAACGTTTATTATGGCGGCACGGTGCCTTACGAACAGGTGCCGGATCTTATGAGTAAAGCTTCAATGCTTTTGCACACAGAAAACGCTGATCGCCTTCAAAATCTTTTAGGTGCGTTTTCAACTAAAATTGCAGATAGCTTAGCCTCAGGCAGACCGTTTTTAGTGTATGCAATAAACGAATATCCTTTTGTTCAGTATCTTAAAAAATACGATTGCGCGCATATTGCGGCAGATAAAAATGAATTAAAAGAAGTTTTAACTAAATGCATCAGCGATATGGAATACAGAAAAAAATATATTCCTAATGCATTAAAGATTGCAAAAGAAAAACATAATACGCAAAAGAATTGCGAGATTATGGAAAATATTCTTAACAGTATCAACAACTAATAACCATTATGGAGATTCAATATGAATTTTAACAAAGTTAAGCAAAGTGTTCCGATTTTGATGGTTGTAATTATCATATCAAAACTTGTAGGAATGCTTCGCGAAGTTGTGCTTGCCAATTACTTTGGCACTTCAAATATAAGTGACGCGTATTTAATAGCAAGCTCAGTTCCCACCTTATTGTTTTACTTTATAGGCCATTCTATTTCAACCTCATACATACCAATGTATAATAAAGTAAAAAATGATCTTGGTGAAAATAAAGGAATAAGATACACAAACTACATAATTAATATTGCAATGGTTCTTGCAACTGTTTTTGTAGGAATACTTCTTATCTGGCCTGAATTAGTAATAAAGCTTTTTGCTTCAGGTTTTGATGCCCAAACAGTTGCCTTAACTGCGAAACTTATTCGCATAAGTGCAGTTAGCATGTATCTGATGATTCTTGTAAACGTGCTTGGCGGTTATTTAAATGCCAATAAAAACTTTATTGTTCCTGCTGCTGTAAGTTTACCAAGAAATGCAATGATAATCGCTTCTATTGTTGTTGCTGCAAATTTTGGGGTTCAGTGGCTAGGAATCGGCCTTTTAGCTGCATATATTGCTGAATGTATTTTAATAGTGCCGTTTGCCTTGAAAAAAGGATATAGGTATAAACCTGATATTAGCGTTAAAGATAAATACGTTCAAGAAACATGGTACGTAATCATTCCTATTTTAATCGGAATGTTTGTTGGTCAGATAAATAAGATAATTGATAAATCTATTGCATCTAACATTGTTGAAGGCGGTATTTCGGCACTTACTTATGCATCGGTAATAAATTCGGCAGTTCAGGAAGTGCTTGTAACAGGCTTAATTACCGTTCTTTTCTCAAAGTGTGCTGAATGGGTTGTAAAGGAACAACACGATAAAGTAAAAAATCAGCTTTCTTCAACAATAAATGCGTTGGCATTTTTCTTAATACCTGCAACCATCGGTGTAATCGTGCTTGCGCGCCCCATAGTTACTCTTATTTTAGGGCGCGGCGCTTTTGATGAAAACTCAACTAATATGACGGTTGGCGCGTTGTGTTTCTATACATCGGGATTATTTTTCTTAGCGGCGCGTGATACTTTAATAAAAGTTTTTTATGCTTATAAAGAAACAAAAATTACAACAATTACGTCAATCTTAGCAATCACGTTAAAAATCATATTAAGTTTAGCCCTTTATAAAATTATGGGGCTTAACGGTCTTGCGTTTTCAACAGCCTTATCCGCAGTATTTAATAGTGTAGTGTTATACGTACTGTTAAGAAAACGTATCGGCGATTTTGGATTCAAAAGTTTAATTACAACTGTTGTAAAAACGCTTATTGCTTGCGCGGGAATGACTTTAACGATCATTGCATTAAATTTCTTTGTTACAGGTATTAACGGTATGGTTATGCTGTTTGGTTCCGTTGTATTAGGAATGATAATATACTTTGCAATTTCGTTATTGGTAAAACAAGCACCGCTTATGGCTATGCTTAGCAAAGTAAAAAACTTAAAAATAAAAAGTAGATAATAAGGAGAAACGTTTATGTCATTATTCAAAGATAAAACATTAATGATTACCGGTGGAACAGGTTCATTTGGTAACGCGGTTTTAAACCGTTTCCTTAAAACAGATATAGGGGAGATCCGCATTTTATCCCGTGATGAAAAGAAACAGGATGATATGCGCCACGAATTTCAGGTAAAAATGCCTGAAGTTGCTGATAAAATCAAGTTTTATATTGGTGACGTTCGTGATTTGGCATCAGTTAAAAACGCTATGCACGGTGTTGATTATATTTTCCACGCCGCTGCATTAAAACAGGTTCCTTCCTGTGAGTTTTTCCCAATTGAAGCAGTTAAAACTAACGTTTTAGGAACTGAAAACGTTTTAACCGCCGCAATTGAAGCAGGTGTAAAAAACGTTGTTTGCCTTTCAACCGATAAGGCGGCATACCCTGTTAATGCTATGGGTACTTCAAAAGCAATGATGGAAAAGGTTATCGTTGCAAAATCAAGAACGGTTGACCCTAATAAAACAAAAATCTGTTGCACCCGCTACGGTAACGTAATGTGCTCACGTGGAAGCGTAATTCCCCTTTGGATTGACCAGATCAGGTCAGGTAACCCTATTACAATTACCGATGGCACTATGACTCGCTTTATTATGTCCTTAGATGAAGCGGTTGATCTTGTTTTATTTGCTTTTGAACACGGTGAAAGCGGTGATATCTTAGTTCAGAAGGCACCCGCCTGCACAATTCAGACTCAAGCTGAAGCCGTTTGCGAACTTTTTGGTGGCGATAAAAATGATATTAAAGTTATCGGTATCCGCCACGGCGAAAAAATGTATGAAACACTTTTAACCAACGAAGAATGTGCAAATGCCATTGATATGGGCGATTTCTATCGTGTTCCCTGTGATAAACGTGGCTTAAACTACGATAAATTCTTTAATCAGGGTGACGTTGAACGTAATCCTTTAACCGAATTCAACTCAAACAATACTCAGCTTCTTACTGTTGAAGAAACTAAGAAAAAGATTGCAAGCCTTAAATATATTCAGGAAAGATTAAGCGAGGATAAGTAATATGAGTAATTTTACTTGGAAAGAAAACGGAAAGATAAAACTTTGCATCGGCCTTGGCACACGCCCGGAAATTATTCGTTTAGCGGCAGTAATCAAAAGATGTCGTGAATATTTTGATACTTGCGTTATCTACTACAATCAAAATTGGGATAAAAATCTTTCAACGGTTTTCTGGGAAGATTTTGAACTTAAAAATAATAAGGGCGAATACGGTCCTGATATTTTAGTTCCTGTTGTTGGTGAAAATCTTGGTGTAACCTGTGGTAATATTTTAGGCAGAAGTTTTGAACTCTTGTCAGAATTACAGCCAGATGGCTATCTTGTTTTAGGCGATACAAATTCCTGCCTTTCTGCAATCAGTGCAAAAAGGTTACATATTCCGCTTTTTCATATGGAAGCAGGTAATCGCTGTAAAGATGAATGCTTACCTGAAGAAACTAACAGAAGAATTGTTGACGTTATTTCTGACGTTAACCTTTGCTATTCTGAATTTGCCCGTAAGTACCTTGCAGATACAGGCCTTCCTAAAGAAAGAACTTATATGACAGGTTCACCAATGGCAGAAGTGCTTCGTGGTAATTTAGATAAGATTGAAAAATCTGACGTTCTTGATAGATTAGGGCTTGAACCAAATAAATACATACTTCTTTCAGCACACCGCGAAGAAAATATTGATACCGAAAAGAACTTTACCAGTCTTTTTAACGCAGTTAATGCACTAGCTGAAAAATACGATATGCCTATTTTGTATTCTTGCCACCCAAGAAGCAAAGCAAGGCTTGAAAAAAGCGGATTTAAGCTTGATAAAAGGGTTCGTGTAAATGAGCCTTTGGGCTTTAACGATTACAACAAACTTCAGATGAATGCCCTTGCAATTGTATCCGATTCAGGTACTTTACCCGAAGAAAGCTCCTTTTACCTTTCAATCGGACATCCTATTGCGGCAGTTTGTATCCGTACTTCAACTGAACGCCCCGAAGCCTTAGAAGCAGGGGATTTCATTCTTGCAGGTATTACAACCAAGGAATTATTACAGGCAACGGATATGGCAATTGAAATGAAACAAAACGGTGTGCTTGGTAAACCTTGCCCCGATTACGTTGATGAAACAGTATCAATGAAGGTTGTAAGAATTATTCAAGGATATATTAACGTAGTAAACAAAATGGTTTGGAGAAAAGATCAATGAATATCCTAATTACAGGCGCAAAGGGAATGGTTGGTACAGCGTTAACCAATAACCTTAAAAATATTCGTGATGGTAAAAATAAAACCCGTCCTGATATTAAAATTGATGAAATCTATGAATACGATATTGATTCTACGCAAGAAGAATTAGATGAATATTCAAAAAAAGCAGATTTTATTTTTAATCTTGCAGGCATAAACCGTCCCCAAAACCCTGAGGAATTTATGGAAGGAAACTTTGGATTTGCTTCCAAACTGTTAGAAAACTTAAAAAAATACAATAACAAGGCAACCATCATGCTTTCAAGTTCCATTCAGGCAACATGTATCGGCAGATACGATAGCGATTATGGAAGAAGCAAAAAAGCAGGGGAAGACCTGTTATTTGATTATGCGTTAGATACAGGCGCAAAGGTTAAAATTTACCGTTTTCCTAATTTAATGGGGCATAGCAAACCTAAATATAACAGCGCAGTTTCAACTTTCTGTTGGGCGGTTGCAAATAATGAAGAATTTACAGTAAACGATCCAAGTACTGAACTTGAACTTTTATATATTGATGATCTTATAGAAGGTATGTTTGATCTTCTTGAAGGTAAAGAAGCACACTGTGAATTTGATGGTATTGAAACAGTTCGCAACGATGAAGGAAGATTCTGTTACGTTCCTGGCAGCTACAAAGTAACGTTAGGCGAAATTGTTGAACTTTTAAATCAGTTTAAAAATCAGCCTGTTAGCTTAATGATGCCCAAAATGCCGGAAAATTCATTTAGCAAAAAACTGTTTAGTTTATATCTTAGCTATCTCCCTAAAGAAAAGTTCAGTTATACTTTAAAAATGAACGTTGATGATAGGGGTTCTTTTACCGAACTTGTACATACGTTGGACTGCGGACAAGTAAGCGTAAATATAAGTAAACCCGGCATAACAAAAGGCCAGCATTGGCATAATTCAAAGTGGGAACAGTTTATTGTTGTTGCGGGGCACGGGCTTATTCAACAGCGAAATATCAATACCAATGAGTTTGTTGAATTTGAGGTAAGCGGTGATAAAATTGAAGCCGTTTATATGATTCCGGGCTGGACCCATAATATTATAAATCTATCTGAAACCGAAAACCTTGTTACTGTTATGACCTGTAACGAAATTTTTGATCCCAAAAAACCCGATACCTTTTTTGAAAAAGTTTGATTTTTGTAGGTGAATAAATATTGGATATTAAAACTATAACTTCATTGATACGCGTTGCCATTGATCCTGACTACGCTTTTAATTGTGATAAAGAATTTTCGCAAGATGATTACGCACAATTATACAAACTTTCAAAAAAACACGATGCAGTGCATCTTGTTGCATATGGGCTTCAAAAGTCAGGTTTAAAGCCAAAGGATACGGAATTAATTAAAAAGTTCCGCAAAGGCCTGCTTTTTGCGGCATATAGGGTAGAACAAATTGAACGCGCGCAAAAAGGTTCAATAGAAATCTTATCAGAAAATCAAATTCCGTTTATCTTGTTAAAAGGCGCAGTTGCACGTGATTATTATCCTGAACCCTGGATGCGCACAAGTTATGATGTGGATATTCTTATAAAAAAAGAAGATTTTGATAAGGCAGTAAAAGCTTTTGATGAAAAGGGCTACACTATAAGTAAAAAAAGTGCTTATGATATTTTAATTATCGCACCTAATGACGTGCACGTTGAACTTCACTTTAATTTTATGTGTTACAGCCCCAAAATTAAGGATACCGTAGCAGTTCCTGATATCTGGGAAAAAGCCGTTCAAAAAAGCGAATATGAATACGCCTTAACTGATGAAATGTTCTATTATTTCCACGTTTCACATATGGCAAAGCACGTAACAATCGGCGGATGTGGGCTGAAGCCATTTATTGATATGTATTTACTTTATCAGCATGATAATTTTAATAAGTCTAATTCTTATATAAAAGAAATAGGTCTTGAAAATTTTGAAAAAAATGCTCGCCACCTTTTTAACGTATGGTTTTATGATGAAAAACATAATTCCATAACCCAGCAACTTGAAAACTACATTTTTTCAGGTGGCGCATACGGAAGCCTTAAAAATAAAGTATCCGTTGGGCAAATCCGTACAGGTGGCAAAAAAACGTATATTTTATCAAGGCTTTTTATGAGATATGACGTTTTAAAAGGTGTTTTTCCTATTCTTAAAAAACATAAGTGGCTTACACCTCTGTTTCAGGTAGTAAGATGGTTTAAAGTAATTTTTTCAGGCAGAATGGGTTGGTCAATGAAAGAACTAATGTTAAGTGGCGTAAGCACTAAATCTGATATGAATGAAACTATTGATTTTTTAGAAAGAGCCGGTCTTTAAAAGCAGGCGGATTTTTAATCCGCTTGCTTTATTTTTTTATTTGACAGATTTTTTAATGTTTGGTATATTTAAATTGTAAAAAATTCAAGCATTTTGCTTTTTACATAGTAACTATAATACATAATTTATATCCCCAATAATTAGAGATTTAGAGAGTTTGGAGGTACAAATGGGAAATTATATTTTTATGATTTTAGAGCTTATAGGCGGCCTTGTTCTTTTCCTTTACGGAATGGATTCAATGGGTGATGGCCTTAAAAAGCTTGCAGGCGGTAAGATGGAATCCGTTCTTGCACGCCTTACCAGTACAAAATTCAAAGGATTTTTGCTTGGTTTTATAGTAACTGCAATAATTCAATCTTCATCCGCAACAACTGTTATGCTTGTTGGTTTCGTAAACTCAGGTATTATGCAACTTGGCCAAACAATAAGCATTATTTTAGGTGCAAACGTTGGTACAACCGTAACCGCATGGCTTTTAAGTACTGCAGAAATTGATGGTACTGCAATAATTTTTAAATTATTAAAGCCTGAATCCTTTACACCTGTATTAGCCTTAATTGGTTTTTTAATGATAAGCAGTGCCAAAAAGGATAAACACAAAAATACAGGGGCAATCCTCATTGGCTTTTCAGTTTTAATGTTTGGTATGTCAGCAATGAGTGATGCAGTATCAAGCTTAAGGGATAATGAAACCTTTATCAATCTTTTAACAATGTTTAAAAACCCCATTATGGGTATTATTGTAGGTACGTTATTTACTGCAATTATTCAGTCTTCAAGTGCTTCAGTTGGTATTTTGCAGGCATTATCGCTTTCATGCATAATCCCATATTCTGTTGCATTACCAATTATTTTAGGTCAGAATATCGGCACAACAATTACTCCTATTGTTTCAGCATTAACAGGCAATACCGATTCAAAGCGTGTGGCAATTTGTTGTCTGTATATAAAAATGGTTGGTGTTATTGTTGTTACAGCTGCTTTTTATATCCTGCATGCTTTAATTGGCTTCGCATTTATGGAAATGGAATCAAGCGCAGTAGGTATTGCTGTTATACACACCTCATTTAATATTATTTCAACCTTTATACTTTTGCCATTTACATCTTTATTTGAAAAACTTGCTATCAAAACAATTAGAAGCAAAACAGAAGAAATAGAAACTGATATTTTTGCAACACTTGATGAACGCTTCCTTGAGATGCCTGGCTTTGCTGTAGAAAAAGCAAAAGACCTTGTAAGCCAGATGGCAGATATTTCAATGGATTCATTTGTTAAAGCAACGGACTTAATGGAAAATTACAGTGATGAGTTATTTAACGAAGTTAATCAGCTTGAAAACTTGATTGATAAGTACGAAGATAAAATCAGCACCTATCTTGTTAAGGTTGCACAACAACAGATGTCCACAAAAGATAGTAAAACAGTTACTGAACTTCTGCATTGTGTAGGAGATATTGAACGTATCTCAGACCACGCCCTTAATATTGCCGAAGCTACTAAAGAAATTAACGATAAAAATATTACTTTCTCTCAAAAGGCAACAGAAGATCTTAAGGTTATCAATGCTGCAGTTAAAGAAATCCTTAGTATGTCCGTTTTAAGCTTAAAGGAAGAAAATCTTAAAATTGCTTCACAGATTGAACCTTTAGAACAGGTTATTGACAGGCTTAAACGTAAGATCAAAAACGGTCATATTTCAAGGCTTAAGCAGGGCGATTGCACAATGGAACTTGGCTTTATCCTTTCAGATCTTTTAACGAACTACGAAAGAATTTCCGACCATTGCTCAAATATTGCAGTATGCTTTATTGAGATTGCACATGGCTCATTTGATACGCACGAATATCTTAACCACGTAAAGAATGAAAACGATGAAACGTTTAAAAATCTGTACGATAAATTCAAAGAAAAATATTATATTCAATAATAGAAAAAGCAACCTTTAATGGTTGCTTTTTTTATATGAATGTCCTAAAACGACAAAAAACGGTCTACATATAGTATTGACCTTTAGGTCATTAGTTATGTATAATAAAGGTGAATTTAACGTAAAGGAGTTTTTTATGAAAAAATTTATTACGGTATTGATGATTATAACTTTAATTTTTAGTATTCTTATCATTCCAACCTATGCCGAAAGTGATAACCTTTTAGAAAATCCTACCTTTGAATATGGCACAAACAGTTGGGAAAAATACGCTTCTGAAATTGAAGAAAGCGAAGAATCTTACGATGATGATGGTTGCAGTGTTCTTATTAGTGAAAGAACCGATCCACACTCATCAATCAGGCAAGATTTAATTAAGATTATTAAATACAATGGTAAGGGTGAATATAAAGTAACTGCTTTTGCTAAACTTAAGGGTACAGGCAGTATGACTATGGCACCTGTTATCCGTTCACAGTTTGCTTCAGATAGTTCACCTAAATATAACGTTGGTGCGAGAAAAGAACTTTCAAGTACTGAATGGACAAAAATTGAATTAAAGATTACTTTTGATCAGGAAGTTGAAGATCTTGTTCGTGCAGACCTTTACTTTACACAAAATAGTTCAGAAGGTAAGCATCATGATTTTTACCTTGATTATGTTTCGTTTGTAAAGATTGACGAAATTGTTACACCGGCACCAACACCAAGTGAAACAGCATCTCCCGTTCCATCAAAAACTGATATTCAAAGGCCCGAAAAACTTCGTATCGGCGCTATTCGTTGGGATGCCTTTTATGAAACAACAGGTGTTAAAACAAATATCAGCGATCAGGTTGCCGCTTGCTTAAGCAAAAGCGAATACCACTGGATTGCGCCTTTCTTTGCTGATATTACTGAAGAAAATACGGTTACTTTCCCTGAATACACATTAGAAACCTTTGAAAAAGAATGTGATTATGCAATTGATGCAGGTATTGATTACTTTGCATACGTTTGGTATGAAACTTTCAATCAGTTATCACTTGCCCGTAAATACCACGTTCAAAGTGAAAAGCACGATAAGATTCAGATGTGCGCTATCATTGAATCCATAAAAGACGATAAAACTATGGAAGAACTCTTTGATGCTATGAAGGAAGATTACTATCTTAAAGTTGATGGTATGCCTATCATTTATATAAATGAAGGTATTGATTACGTACAGATTAAAAAACTTCGTTCAATGGCAGCAACTGCAGGTGTTGAAGGTGCTCTTTATATCGTTTATATGACCGCACCTACACCAAACCAGAGCCTTGCTTTACCTTCACTTGGATACGATGCAGTTACAATGTATTGTGTACGTCCCAATAAATTTGAAATGTCATACAATGAATTAATTCAAGGTGTTGATAAAATCAACCAGGCAGCAGCCCAAAAGTTCAGGGCAAAAGATAAAACTTATCAGTATATTCCTCTTATTCAGTTTGGCAGATATACAAAAACCCGTCAGGATACAGGTGTTTCCTGGGTAAAGGATTACATTGGCTGGGCATATCCTCCAACAGCACAGGAATTAAAAGATCACACTTTAAATACGCTTAAGTGGACTCATAGTAATTCTGACGTTACTGAAGCCAACGCAGTTATTTCTTATGCCTGGAACGAACACGATGAAGGCGGATGGCTTTGCCCAACATTAAAGGTTGATGAAAAAGGCAACTTAATTCTTGATGCAAACGGAAACAAGCAGGCTAATACAGAATATCTTGATGCAGTTAAAGAAGCAATCAAAGAATTCAGAACTTACGAAGCTAATAACGAACCTTCCGCACCTGCACAAAAGGTTACCGAAGCACCTACTTTAACAGCTAATCCTACTCAAACAGCAGGTAATAACGAACATAACAATCCAAATAACAACAATAATGGTCTTATTATTGCAATTGTAGCAACCGGCGCAGCAGTTGTTCTTGCATTAGCCGCTACAGTTGTTATCGTAGTAGTTGTTACCAAAAAGAAAAATGACAAGGAGCAATAAGGTCTAATGAAAATCGTTAAAGATTTTGCACAAGAAAAAATGCCAACACAAGCCGTTCATGCTTCAACACTTTTGCACCTTGATAATGGTGAAATTCTTGCTGCCTGGTTTGGTGGCACAAAAGAAGGCAATGATGATGTTGATATTTGGTTAAGCCGCAGAACAAAAGACGGCTGGACTAAGCCCCTGCATTTTTGTGTAGAAAAAGATACTGCACACTGGAATCCCGTATTATTCCAAAAAAATGATGGTACCCTTTGCCTTTATTTTAAGGTAGGCAAAAAGATCATTCATTGGCAGACTTACGTTTCATATTCATACGATTTGGGCGTAACCTGGAGTGAACCTAAACAACTTATTGAAGGCGATGAAACAGGCGGTAGGGGACCGGTAAAAAATAAATCAATCTATTTATCAAATGGTGATATTTTAGCCCCTGCATCCATTGAAGATGGTCCTTGGCGTCCTTTTGTAGATATTTCAAAGGATAACGGTGTTACCTGGGAAAAATCACACTTAATTATGCCATGCGATGATGAAAAAACCTTTATGATTCAGCCAACCCTTTGGGAAGAAACACCTGGATACGTTTCAATGCTTTTAAGAACTAACAAAGATAAAATTTATCGCAGTGATTCAAGTGACTGGGGTAAAACCTGGTGTAATGCCTATCCTATCAATATGCCCAACAATAATAGCGGGCTTGATGTTGTTAAGATTCAGGATGGTCGTTTGGTGCTTGTATGTAATCCAACAACAGGCGATTTTGGGCCAAGATCACCTTTAAGCGTGTACGTTTCCGAAAACGGTATTGATTTTACCGAAGTTGTAAAACTTGAAGATACTGAAGGCGAATATTCCTATCCATCAATCGTTGCAGATGGAAATACAGTATATATTTCATATTCCTGGAAAAGAGAAAACGTTAGGATTGTTACTATAGAATTTTAATTAAAGTACAGATGCTTTTTTGCATCTGTATTTTTTTATTGACAACATTTTAAAGGGTGATATAATTATTCCATTAAAAATAAAAAGGACATAACGAATGAAGAACTTTTACTTAATTCCTCAGTTTTTTTTAAATTTAAAAAGTTACACTAAAAAGCAGTTTTTTAGTGATATCATTGCAGGTATTATCGTTGCAATCATTGCATTACCGCTTTCTATTGCGTTAGCGCTTGCTTCAGGTGTTGAACCCGCTATGGGCGTTTATACCGCAATAGGTGCAGGTTTTATCGTTTCGTTTTTAGGCGGAAGCAAAATTCAGATTGCCGGTCCAACAGCAGCCTTTGCTACCATTGTTGCTACCTGTGTTGCCACTAACGGTTTAGATGGGCTTTTTATCGCAACAATAATCGCAGGTCTTGTTTTAATTATATTAGGTGTTTGCAAAGCAGGCTCATTGATTAAATTTATGCCACATACTATAACCGTTGGTTTTACAGGCGGCATCGCCGTTACCATTTTATTGGGGCAAATAAAGGATTTTTTAGGCATTACTTATACTTCAGGCATTAAGCCTATTGAAACTATTGAAAAAATTGAAGAGAACGTTCATTTTTTTGATACATTTTCACCATGGGCATTGGTTATAGGGCTAATAAGCCTTGTAATTTTAATTTTTTATCCTAAAATAGAAAAACGTATACCGCCATCATTAATCGCAGTTATTGTGTGTGCATTGCTTGTTAATTTTATTCCTGTATTAAATAAGGGCGTTTATACTATTGGCGATCTTTATACTATTCCTGCAGGGTTGCCTAAAATGGATTTTACAAACTTTGATTTTTCAGTTAATAAGATTGTTTCTGTGTTGCCCGATGCATTTACTATTGCAATTTTGGCGGCAATAGAATCACTTTTATCTTGTGTTGTAGCAGATAGTATGATTCAGGCAAAGCATAATCCCAATATGGAACTTGTTGCCCAAGGTTTAGGAAATATTGGTTCCGTGTTCTTTGGTGGAATTCCCGCAACAGGTGCCATTGCAAGAACTTCTGCAAACGCCAAAAACGGTGGCAGAACTCCAATTGCAGGTATGATTTATGCAATTGTACTTTTGCTTGTGCTTTTATTTTTGATGCCTTATGCATCACTTATTCCTATGCCTACCATTGCGGCGATTCTCTTTATGGTAGCGTATAATATGAGTGAATGGAAAAAGTTTGTTGCTATTTTTAAACAAAAAGATATTTCAAATATCTTAGTTTTGTTGGTAACGTTCTTTTTAACCGTAATTTTTGATCTTGTAGTTGCAATTGCGGTTGGAATAGGTTTACATCTGGTTATTTTGTTGATTAAAAAAATTACCAAAAAGAATAATTAACTTTTGACTAATTCCTTTACTTTAAGTATAATATCTATAATAAATAAATGAGGTGTTTTTATGATAAACGTTGCAATCGTGGGTTATGGCAATCTTGGTAAGGGCGTAGAGGCTGCAATAAAGCAAAACAGCGATATGTCCCTTTTTGGTGTTTTTACAAGAAGAGATCCTAAAAGCCTAAAAACAAAAACAAATGCAAATGTATATCATATTGATGATATTTTAAATTATAAAAATGAAATTGACGTTTTAATTCTTTGCGGTGGCAGTGCAACCGATCTTCCTTTGCAAACACCCGCATTGGCAAAAGATTTTTGCGTTATTGATAGTTTTGATACTCACGCTAAAATTCCTGAACATTTTAAAAACGTTGATGATTGTGCAAAACAAGGCAGCAACGTTGCAATAATATCAGGCGGCTGGGATCCGGGTATGTTTTCAATTAACAGGCTTTACGCCGAAAGTATCTTGCCTGTTGGTTCAACCTATACATTTTGGGGTAAAGGCGTAAGTCAGGGCCATTCTGATGCTATCAGAAGGTTAGATGGTGTGCTTGATGCAAGGCAATATACTATTCCAATTGAAAGCGCATTAAATAGCGTTCGCAAGGGCGAAAATCCCACTTTAACTACACGTGAAAAGCACTTAAGGGAATGTTTTGTGGTTGTAAAAGAAGGGGCAGACTTAAGTAAAATTGAAAACGAAATTAAAACTATGCCCAACTATTTTGCCGATTACGATACCATCGTTCATTTTATTACTAAGGAAGAAATGGAAAAGAACCACAGCACACTTCCTCACGGCGGTAACGTAATCCGTTCAGGCAAAACAGGATTAAATAACGAAAATAATCACGTTATTGAATATAAAATCAATCTTGATTCAAATCCTGAATTTACTTCATCGGTGCTTGTTGCATATGCCCGCGCTTGCGTTAAAATGAAAAAGGAAGGTTTTATGGGTTGCAAAACTGTGTTTGACGTTCCGCCAAGTTATTTATCTCCTAAAACTCAGGAAGAATTAAGAAAAGAATTACTTTAATTATTTAAGCATCTGATTTTTTCAGGTGCTTTTTATTTTTTAATTAAGTTTGTTTTTTTAAAGTATTTTTATTTTAAGAAAATATCTGATTTTTATATATGGCAGTATTGAATTTGATATTAAAATATGATAAAATTAACATAGAGATTTTTGAGAGAAAAGGAATGAATTTATGAATATTTTAGTATGTATCAAACAAGTTCCGGGCTCAAACAACGTTAAAGTTGATGAAAAAACCGGTGTTCTGATCAGAAACGGGATTCAAAGCAAAATGAACCCCTATGATCTTTATGGTATTGAACTTGCTTTATCATTAAAAGAAAAATACGGTGCAACCGTACAAACTATCACCATGGGTCCGCCACAGGCAAAAGAAGTTATTGTTGAAGGTATTTGTATGGGGACTGACGGTGGATGCGTGCTTTCTGATAGAAAGTTTGCCGGGGCTGACGTTCTTGCAACTGCATATACCTTATCCCAAGGCATCAAAAAAATGGACGATTTTGATATAATTATTTGCGGTAAGCAAACAACTGATGGCGATACTGCGCAAGTTGGCGCTGAGATTAGTGAATATCTTAATTTACCTAACGTTTCAAACGTGCAAAGCATTGATGAAATCAAAGATAACAACGTTTATTTAACAGCGGCACTTGATAATAAAACCGTAAAAATGCTTATAAAAATGCCTTGTGTTATTTCAGTTGATGGCGATATAAATTCACCAAGGCTTCCTTCGTATAAAACTAAACAGACAGTAACAGACGATATGGTAAAATTCCTTTCGTTTAGTGATTTTACGGATCAGGATGAAAATCACTACGGTTTAAAAGGCTCGGCAACACAGGTTGAAAGAATATTTCCACCTGAAAAAAACAGCGATAAGCAAATGATTGAAGGTACGCCCGAACAGCAGGCAAATGCGCTTTTTAAGTTTTTAGAAAGCAAAAAACTTATTTAGGGGGTATTTTATGGGAAACTTAATTGTTAAAAACCAGCTTATAACAAGCGAAAATGCAAAAAAACTTGTTTCATTATGCCCCTTTGGCGCAATACAATATGAAAACGGAAAAATAGAAATTACTTCTAACTGTAAAATGTGCAAACTCTGTGCGAAAAAAAGTGACGGTTTAATTGAGTACGTTGAAGATGAGATTGCGCCAAGCATTGATAAAAGTTTATGGCAGGGAATAGTGGTTTACGTTGATCATGAAGGCGATAATATTCATCCTGTAACTTACGAGCTTTTAGGCAAGGCAAATGAATTAAAAAAAGTAACCAATCATCCGGTTTATGCTTTAATGTTAGGATGCAACATAAAACAAAGTGTAAAAAAACTTCTGCACTATAACGTAAATAAGGTTTTTGTGTATGATTATCCTGAACTTAAAGATTTCCGCATTGAACCATATACTGCGGCATTTTATGATTTCATTCAAAAGGTTAAACCTTCCAGCGTTTTAATCGGTGCAACAAACCTTGGCAGGCAACTTGCCCCGCGTATTGCCGCAAGATGCCTGGCAGGATTAACAGCCGATTGCACTGTGTTACAAATGAAAGAAAACACAGATTTAGTGCAGATTCGCCCCGCATTTGGCGGTAACATTATGGCGCAGATTATTTCTACAGATACCCGTCCCCAATTCTGCACGGTAAGATATAAAGTGTTTAACGAGCCTAAACCTACGGAAAAACCAATGGGTGAAATCGTTAATATGAATATACCACAAAGTGGATTATCATCACTTATACAAGTGCTTTCCGTGTTTGATAAACCAAAGGATATTGATATTGCAGAAGCCGATGTAATCGTTGCTGTGGGCAGGGGCGCCCAAAGTGAAACTATGCGGGGAAATGCCCAAAAACTTGCAGATATTTTAGGCGGACAGATAGCGTGTACAAGGCCTCTTGTTGAAGCCAATATCTTTGATGCAAAAAGGCAGATAGGTCTTTCAGGCAGAACGGTAAAACCAAAACTCATTATAACTTTGGGTATTTCAGGTGCTGTTCAATTTGCCGCGGGTATGAAATCATCAGATTGTATCGTGGCAATAAACAGCGATAAAAATGCAAGCATATTTGATATTGCTCACTTTGGCATAGTAGGGGATGTTACTAAAATCGTTCCAATGCTTATTGATTATATATCGGAGGCTAAAAATGTATAATAAAATAACTGAACAAGATATTGAAGTTATAAAAAATATTTCAGGGCAAGTCAACGTTTTATGCGGTGAAGAAATCAACCACGATTATTCCCACGATGAACTTGGCGGCATTGCAAAATTGCCTGATGTTTTAGTACGTGTCCATTCAACGCAAGAAGTTTCTTTGATTATGAAACACGCTTATAAAAGAAATATCCCCGTTACCGTGCGGGGTAGTGGAACAGGTCTTGTTGGCGCTGCAGTTGCAGTTGAAGGGGGCATTATGCTTGAAACTACCCAGATGAACAAGATACTTGAACTTGATAAAGAAACCCTTACGGTAACAGTTCAACCAGGCGTGCTTTTAATGGAACTTGCGGCATTTTGTGAAGAAAACGATTTTCTTTATCCGCCTGATCCCGGTGAAAAATCTGCAACCATCGGTGGCAATATTTCTACAAATGCAGGGGGTATGCGCGCAGTAAAATACGGTGTAACAAGGGATTATGTAAGGGGGCTTACCGTTGTTAAGCCTGATGGCGAAGTTCTTATTTTAGGCTCTAAAGTAGCCAAAAATAGTTCAGGTTACAGTTTGAAAGATCTGATTATTGGATCAGAAGGAACCCTTGGTATTATAACAGAGGCAATTTTGAAACTTGTGCCGTTACCTAAATATTCAGTAAGCCTTTTAGTGCCTTTTTTAGATATGAAAACCGCCATTGAAGCAGTTCCGAAAATTATTTGCTCAAAGGTAATACCTACTGCAATAGAATATATGTCAAGGGATACCATTTTGTTTTCCGAAAGTTACTTAGGCAAAAAATTCCCTGATACTAAAAACGATGCTTATATTTTGCTTACTTTTGATGGCAACACTGATGAACAAGTAGAAAACGATCTTAAAACCGTTGCCGATCTTTGCTTAAATGAACTTGGTGCGGTGGATGCTTACATTGTTGATACGGAAGAACGTAAAAAAGCAGTATGGTCTGCCCGTGGCGCATTCCTTGAAGCTATCAAGGCTTCTACTACTGAAATGGATGAGTGTGACGTTGTTGTTCCTGGTAATAAGGTTGATGAATTTATAAAATACACGCATCAACTTGCCCGTGAATTAAACGTTCGTATTCCAAGTTTTGGTCACGCAGGGGATGGCAACCTTCACGTTTATATATGCAGGGATCATTTAAATGAAGATCAGTGGCAGCAAACGTTAAAAACCTGCTTTGATAAGATGTATTCTAAAGCGCAAACCCTAGGTGGCCTTGTTTCAGGGGAACACGGTATCGGCTATGCAAAAAAAGAATATCTTAAAAGGCAGTGCGGTGAATCACAGATAGAAATAATGCAAGGAATTAAAAAAGTTTTTGATGATAAAAATATATTAAACCCACACAAAGTATGTTTTTAAAAAAATAACAAAATTATTGTAATATTTTGTTGCTAAAAAAATATATTGGTGTTATAATTTCTAATGTTAAAAAAAAGCGGTTTTTTGCCGCTTTTTTTAGCGTAGTTTTAACGAAAAGAAGATGAAAAAATGATTACACTTTTATCCGTTTCATTTGCTCTTTTAGCAGGGCTTTTGATGACAAGGCTTTTTAAACCATTTAAACTTCCGTCAGTAACGGCTTATTTAATTGCAGGCGTTTTAATCGGTCCTTACTGTCTTGGAAGGTTAGGCGTTTCAGGCGTAGGATTTGATAATGAAGAAACCCTTAAAGGTCTTATGCTTGTTTCGGAAGTTGCTTTAGGCTTTATCGCATTTTCAATTGGTAATGAGTTCAGGGTAGCAGAAATCAGAAAAACAGGCAGGCAAGCACTGATTATCGGTATAGTTCAGGCTATTGTAGCTACGATTTTTGTTGACCTTGCACTTTTTGCACTTCATAAAGCAATGCCTGATAAATTAACTGTTCCGCAGGTTATTACCTTAGGCGCTATTGCAACTGCAACTGCTCCTGCTGCAACGTTAATGGTTGTAAGGCAGTATAAGGCAAAAGGACCGTTGACTAAACTTCTTTTACCTATCGTTGCTCTTGATGATGCCGTTGGTCTTGTGGTTTTTGCAGTATCCTTTGGTGTAGCAAAAACCTTGGTGCAGGGCTCAGTTGATTTATTCTCAATTATCGTAAATCCTTTAATTGAAATCGTTTTATCCCTTTCTTTAGGTGCTGTGATGGGATGGGTGCTTACCCAACTTGAAAAGCTATTTAACTCCAATACAAACCGCCTTAATTTAACAATCGGCGTTGTTTTGATAACTGCATCACTTTCAATGCTTGATTTTCAAATAGGTCCTGTACATATTCAGTTTTCTTCACTTCTTACCTGTATGATGCTTGGAACTGTGTTCTGTAATATCTGTCCTTTATCCCACGATTTAATGGAAGTCGGAGGCCAAGCGGTCTTAGGAAGACAAC
>JAZSPY010000022.1:0-8153 GCA_045537705.1 Clostridia bacterium | reverse complement strand
GGCTCACAGAACGACATGGCTACGATCCGACTTCGCAAGGTAATAATTCACCTGCGATCTTGTACATATTGGGGATCATCAGAAGTAAACCTTGTGATGCTGTGTAGGTTGTTGTAAGTGCACCTGCTGCTAATGAGCCGTGTACTGTACCTGAAGCACCTGCTTCTGACTGCATTTCTGCAACCTTAACGGTTGTGCCAAAGATGTTCTTCTGTCCTGCTGCTGACCACTGATCAACATAGTCTGCCATTGGGCTTGAGGGTGTGATAGGATAGATACCTGCAACCTCAGTAAACGCATAGCTAACGTATGCCGCAGCATTGTTACCATCCATGGTCTTAAACTTTCTTGCCATAGTGTTTTCCTCCTAAATATTTTTACGGGTTTGTCCCTTTATTTATTAAAATCCGCAGTTTACGGAATTTTATCATACTATATAATACACCTTTTGGCCGAATAAGTAAACAGTTATTTTTGATTTTTAGGTTTTTATTTAAAGAAGGTATTGAAAATCAATTTAATAAGTGATAAAATATAAAAAACTTTGGAGGTACGATTATGATAAAGATAAATTTTGTTGGCACAAGCCACGGATTACCTGAAAAAAACAGGCAATGTTCCTGCACCTTTATTACTGTTGGAGGCAACACCTATATTATTGATGCAGGTGCTGATCTTAATCATAATTTAATTAACTATGATATTCCCCTTGAAACTGTTAAGGCAGTTTTTATTACCCATGCACATTCAGATCACTTTGACGGGGTAATCAATTTTTCAAACAATATTTTATGGTATCCCCCATATTTTGTTTGCAAGCCTGAATTTTACTTTCCTGATGAAGTTTGCACCAAGCTTGTTAAAACATGGTTAAAAACTATCCCCGGTGGCTGCAAAGGCAAAACAGATGCGCTTAACCATAACGTTTATTCTGAAGGCGTTATTTTTGATGATGGTATTTTAAAAGTTACTGCATTAAGAACATTTCATATTGAAAATTCCTTTGCATTTTTATTAGAAGCAGAAGGCAAAAAGATTTTTTATTCAGGTGATATGAAATACGGTTTACCTGAGTATCTTGATCTTATAGGCGATAATCACTATGATCTTGTTATTTGTGAAGGCGCCCATCACGATCCCGGCACCATTAACGAAAAACTTTTAAAAACGCCAACTGATAAACTTTATATAAATCACGTTTATCCAAGAAACGAAGCAGAATTAAACAAAGTGCAATCAGATAACTTTGAATATAAAATTACCATTGATGGTGATGAATTAGAGATATAAAAAAAGCCCCCGAACTTTCGGGGGTTTATTTTTACATTTCAGAAAAAGAATAAATATAATTATCGGCTTCTTGTTTGATTTCTTCTATCATATCTTCTGACGTTTCATCAAACACGCCAACTGTTTTACAACCTGCTTGTTTTGCAGTTTGAAGTGCGATGATATTATCATCAAAGAAGGTTATATCCTTTAAATCACAACCAATTTTATGGGCAACTGCCTGATAAATTTCAACCTGATTCTTTTTTAAGGTGCCAAAATCTTCAATGGACCACACATTATCAAAAAGATCATAGGCTTTTGTCCTTTTAAGGCAAGGATCAAGGAATTTATGAGGGCTTGCAGTTAAAACTGCTAAATATATACCTTGTTTTTTTGCATTTTGCAAATATTCAAGCACGCCTTCTTTTAAAGGAATACTGTTTTCATAAGCATCGCGGGCAATATCATCGGTAAAGGCAACGATTTCATCAACAGTTCTGTTAACACCTAAGGTTACAAGATATTCGGCTGCGCCCCGATCACCTAACGGTGTAATGATTTTTATTAAATCTTCCGGTGGTGCTATGCCTTCATCTATTAAAGCTGTTTTCATTTTATTTGCCCAGGTAGGCATAGAATCGGCTAACGTGCCATCAAAATCAAATAAATAGTACTTCACTATTAAATTTCCTTAAGAATATATTGTTCAGCGCTTTCAATCACTGTGCCGCCTAAATCAAGAACAGACTGATCTGCATTTTCAGGGAAAAATCTGTTTTTAGTTAATTTAAGCATTGGAATATCGTTGATTCCATCGCCAAACACGATAGTTTGGCTTCCATTAACACTAAATTTTTCCATAAGTTTTTTTACTGCTTCGCCTTTATTGGCATCTTTATGGCAAAATTCAAGATAGGTTTCATCTTCGTAGCAAACACGAACGTTTAGATTGTTTGCAAAATCCTTAATAGCCTGTGCATTTTTACCATCTTTTATAATAATAATTTTAAAAACATCTGTATTCAAAAAGAATGGCAGGGAAAGTTGTTCTTTTTTTACGCTTTTATTTTCTTCCCTTAAAGCACAGATGGCAACAAACCCGTTATTTATTGCCTGGTTGCATATTGCTTTAGCATCTTTTATATCAACTGTTTTTTTGTATAAAAGACAGTTTCTATACATAACCTGCGCCCCATCATCTGCAATAAAAACTATGCTATTTGCAACTTTGAAGAACAGTTTTTTAAGCATATTATAAGGTCTGCCGCTTGCAAGCGCAAAGATACTGCCACGGTTTGACAGATTATTAAGTTTTATAAAAAACTGATTACTAAGTGGCTTTTCGTTAATATTTAACGTGCCATCGTAATCTGAAACAATCAAACGAAACACAATATCTTTCCTTTAAATAAGGGCTGACACAGTCAGCCCTTTAATTTTATTCTTTTACGATTTTTACTAAAGATTTTCCTGTTAGACCTGCTGCATTAGCATCATCAGTATCAAGGTGCATTTCTAAGCGGAATTTATCGCTTACACGAACCTGAACATCAAAGAAGCGTGTTTTTCTTTCACCGCAAGCATCAACGGTAACGTACTGGTTATCCTTAACGCCATACTTAATGCCATCTTCAAGGCTCATATGGATATGGCGGTTTGCGATAATACAACCTTCCTTAAGGGTTACAACACCCTTAGGACCGATAATGGTTACAGGTGCGCTACCTGAAATCTTACCGCTTTCCCTAACAGGTGGTTTAACCTTTAATGTAAAGGAATCAGTACGGGAAATTTCAACCTGTGATTCAGGTCTTAACGGACCTAAAACACGAACGTTTTCAATAGGTCTTAATGATGGGCCAACGATTGTAAGGGTTTCCTTACAAGCGTACTGACCTGGCTGTGAAAGATCCTTCAAAGGTGTAAGTTCATAACCTGCACCAAAGAGTGTTTCACAATCTGCCTTAGATAAGTGGATATGACGGTTTGATACGCCAACGGGAATATCCCCATCACACTGGGCGCAAGAAATACCGCCCTGTTCATTTATAGCCTTAATAACGGCTTCGGTTATAGCTTGAATATTAACGTCCATATTCAATCTCCTTAAATAATTCTAAAACTATCTGCCATTACGCAACGGCGTTTACGGGTAAAGCTACGGGCTGAAGTAATACCTTCGCCCGTGGGGCCTGCAATAGTAAAGGTTGTATGGCCTTCACCGCCAAATCCGATACCTGCATAGCTTGGTGCGTTTTTAACAAAGATTGTGGTTTCAACTTGAGAAGCAAACTTTGTTAAGTTATCAATGTTCTTTGAATGCATATGAGCAGTATGACGGTTACCGTGTTCTGCTTTAACTGCTAATTCAACAGCCTGGTCAATATTATCAACCGTAACGATTGGAAGAATAGGCATCATAAGTTCTTCCTGAACGAAAAGGTGATCAAAATCAGTTTCACAAATAAGGCAACGAACGTCACTTGGTAAAGTTTTGCCGTTGTTAAGCATTGCATAGATAACTGCAGCATCCCTACCAACGCACTTACGGTTAACCTGTTTAGAGGTTTTACCGGTCTTTTTATTTGTAACGTCAACTAAAACGATATCAGCAAGTTTATCGGCTTCTTCTTTAGTTAAAAGGTAAGCACCGTTTTTAAGCATTTCGGAGATAAGTTGATCCTTAATGGATTTAAATGCAAATACTTCCTTTTCAGCAATACAGGGAAGGTTATTATCAAAGGTACATCCATCAATAATATCTTTACCTGCTTTTTTAATATCAGCAGTATCATCAACGATTACAGGTGGGTTACCTGCGCCTGCACCGATAGCCTTTTTACCTGATGAAAGTACTGCACGAACAACACCGGGACCACCTGTGCAAACAAGAAGTCTGATTGCAGGGTGTGAATACATAATCTGTGCTGAATCTAAAGTAGGCTTATCCATTGAAGCAACTAAAACCTTAGGTCCGCCTGCTGAGAAGCATGCACGGTTTACAAGGTCAACTGCATAGTTTGAAGTACAGATTGCACCGGGATGTGGGTTAAATACAACGCCATTACCAGCAGCAATCATACCGATACTGTTACAAATAACTGTTTCGGATGGGTTTGTTGAAGGTGTAATTGCACCAACAACACCAAAGGGTGCATTTTCAACTAAAGTTAAACCGTTATCACCTGTTTTTGCTTCAGCAACGATATCTTCGGTTCCGGGTGTTTTATCTGCAACAAGAATATGTTTAAGGCGCTTATGCTCGATCTTACCCATACCTGTTTCCTTAACACCGATTTCAGCCATAACAGGAGCTTCTTTATATGTAAGTTCACGGATAGCGGTGATAATCTTTTCCCTTTGTTCAACTGACATTTTGCGAACTGCACTATATCCTTCCTGTGCAGCAGCAATAGCCTGATTCATATCAGAATAAATACCGATAAGTTTTCTACCGTTATACTCTGTTGAGGTGAAGCTTGCGCCTGTAACCTTTGCTTCAGGGGCTTTAGCCTGTGTGCTAGATCCGTTACTTACGTTTGAAATAACCTGACGTACAATAGCCTCTATCTGTGCCTGATTAAAATCTGCCATAAATGTTTCCTCCAAAGTTTAGTTTTCTTCATAAACTACTTTTACGTTATTTTGTTTTAACCTTTCAAGCCAAATCTCGCTTGGCTTTTCCTCGGTAACAATTGTATCTATTTCATTAAAACCGCAAACCTTAACAAATGACGCTTTATCAAACTTTGAGCTATCAACAGCTAAAAGTTTATGGTTTGCTGATTTAAAGAACGCTTTTTTAATTTCAGCATCTCTTTCGTTTGAATCTGTAATACCGTTAAACTCATCAACGCCCTTACAAGAACAAATTGCAAGATCAACGTGGAAACCTGAAATCATTTTTTCCGCCTGATATCCCACTAACGATAGCCCGCCTTCTTTAAGCATACCGCCTGTAGAAAGAATGTTCCATTCAGGTTTATTACAAAGTTCAATTAAAATTTCAATACTGTTTGTAATCAGCGTAATATTCTTTTTATGCAATATGCTCTTAATCACGCACAAAGCAGTTGTGCTTGAATCAAGCATAATGTAATCGCCATCGTTTATCATTTCACCGATTAAAGATGCGATACGTTTTTTACTTTCAACATTGGTTTGCTTGCGAACGTGGAATGGCAAATCAATATTAAAATTTTCATTTTTAACGGCACCACCGTATGTTTTACGGGCTAAACCGTCATTATCAAGTTTTTCAAGGTCCCTGCGAATAGTTTCTTCAGTAACCTCAAACTCTTTTGCAAGATCAGCAACAAGAACTTTACCATCGGTAGAAAGTCTTGTTAAAATCTCGTTTCTACGTTCAATAGCAAGCATTTTTTACTCCACCTAATTACAGGATACTATCCCAAAGTTTTTTATCAGGGTTAGGAATAACTGAATGATCTAAAAGCATTCCTCTTTCGCCGGTTTCGTTTATTGCTCTTTCAACCGCAGCGGTAACTGCTGAAACGGAACCTGTTAAAAGAAGATATGATTTACCGCACATACCACGTGCAAGGCGAAGTTCAATAAGTTCAACCAACGCTGTTTTTGCAGCAGCATCAGCAGCAACAATTGCACTTGCGGCACTAAAGCTTTCTACAACGCCAAGAGCCTGTACGTTTTCAGGCTGTGCTGTGCCATAAATTGCAGTAAAGATTGAATCGTGGGGATTACCAAGCACAAAACTATCAATTACGCGTTCAGGCTGAAAACCTTTTGCAGTTTCAACCGATGCTTTAACAGCACTTAATTCGCCGCTTATAATTACAATATATTTACCAGGACATACCGTTGCGCTTTCAATAACTTCTACTTCAGCAGTTTTGATCATACGGTCTGCGCCTGTAATACCTGCTGAAACTGTTGAAAACTCAACCATTCCAATAGCTTTGCTCATTTAAGTTACATCCTTTCAAAGTGTTACTTTTACGTATTTATCGTTTGCTTCCTGCACTGTTCCGTTTACGGAAGAGTGTATATTTACGCCTAATTTATCGTCAAAAGCCTTGCCGATAACCTGACCTAACGTTACTTTATCGCCTTTTTTAACTACACATTCACTTGGTGCACCAATATGCTGTGAAAGCATAATTTTAACTTGTTTAACCTGTGGTTCTTCTTCGTTTAACGGTGCATTATGATTATACTGTGTTAATCCAAGCCTTGCGGTGAGCCTTGCATGTGAAACAAGTTTCTGGCTGCGTATTGGATCAACAGGTGCCATTTTGACTTCAGGCATCTTTACGCCGCCTTTACGCATACCGCCTTTAAACACGCTGATAAGTGTTTGTGCGTTAAGGTTCTGGAAGCAAGAATACATTTCACAAAGGCCGCAAGCAGAACAGAAGAATGTATTAAGATATGGTTCAACGTTGCCTGTTGCCCCTGCTGAAAGGGCATTCATAAACTTAGTGGGATCAATTGGGTAACCTAACATATGGCGTGAACAAAGTGAAGTGCACATACCACAATGGCAGCATGCAGACATTGCCCTGTTCACCGATACCTGTGTGTTAGCTTTTTTCTTCTGCACAACGTAATGTGATGGCGGAAGAATTATGTATGCGTTTGACGTTTTTGTAACAACGTCATTTTCATTTGTAAGCCTACCTGTCATAGGGCCACCTGAAACTATTTCGTATTCAGGAATCGTTGTGCCCCCTGCCAGTTTTATAACTTCAGATACTTTCATACCTAATGGTAATTTAAGGGTAACGGGATTTTTTACTGCGCCTGTTACAGTACAATATTTGTGGGTTACAGGCTTATTTTCTGTGATGGCATAATATGCGTTAAGCATTGTTTCAACGTTATAAACGATGCAGCCAACTTCAATAGGAAGTTTACCTGCAGGAACTACCCTGCCTGTTACTTCGTAAATAGTAACAACTTCATCACCTGAAGGATAAACAGGTGGCAGTAAACCTATCCTTGCATTTTCAAAGGATGGTAAAACTTCTTCTATTGCCGAAATAGCCTGCTTGTAGTTTGGCTTAATTGCAATAATAACTTCTTTTGCACCTGTTGCGATTTTTACTTCGTTTAAAGCGTAAAGAATTTCATATGCATATTCAGCCATTACCTGACGGTGAAGCTTTAATAAAGGTTCACATTCAGCACAGTTAAGAATTATCGTATCAGCCTTTTCATTAAGCTTTGCATAACTTGGAAAGCCTGCACCACCTGCGCCGACTACACCGCAATCCTTAAATATTTTTGAAAGTTCTGTTAATTTCATAGTTATTTACCTGAATAAATTGTTGTCTTATAACCCGATTGAGTTATCAACGATACCTACAATCGCAGCATCTACAGGCGCATCGCCCATAGAACAGCCGATTCTGGCTGCACTGCCTGTTGCAACAAGTACGGTTTCGCCAATACCTGCGCCAACATCATCAATAGCAACGATTCTGCCCTGTTTTTCCATATTGGAAACAGGTTCAACAATCATAAATTTGCTACCTAAAAGTTTTTCATTTTTCCTTGTGGCAACCACGCTGCCTACAACTTTACCTACTATCATTTTAATTCCTTCCTATTATTTCTTTTTTATCTGGGGCATCAAAAAGATGCCCCAGGCAAAAATAGAAATTTATTACTTAATTGAGGGAAGAATCTTCTCAACATCGCCATGAGGACGAGGAATAACGTGTGTTGCTACAACCTCACCTAAACGAGCTGCTGCTGCGCCACCTGCTTCTGTTGCTGACTTAACTGCACCAACATCGCCGCGAACCATAACGGATACAAGTCCGCTACCGATCTTTTCTGTTCCGATAAGAACAACGTTTGCTGCTTTAACCATAGCATCTGCTGCTTCAATAGCTGCA
>JAZSPY010000095.1:0-32816 GCA_045537705.1 Clostridia bacterium | reverse complement strand
ATTTGTTCTCTATCGTTTTCATCTTCAACAATAGATTGGCTAAATATTTAGTATGAAATGCATCACACTGAATGCATTTTTCCCGTCCTGCACAATGTCTAAACAAGCGACATGTTGGACGTAAAGAAAAATACTCAATATCAGAATCTATGCGTGAGTTATCTATATCACTCTCATTAAATAATCTTTTTATATCTACAATAGTAACGGGATGATGCAGTTCATTGCAAATGCTTTTTGCAATATTTTTAATAATATCTCTATCTATTAATTCATTAAAATTGTTAGATACTTGATTTTGTTCACTTGAAGAAGAAGTTAAATATTTTGGGGGAACAATGTATTGTGGCAGGTGTAGTTTGTTTTTCATATTTTATATGTCCCTTTCTGTTTAAAAATTATAATGTTGTATATCATATCAATTATTATTCTTGAAAACTATTTATAAAATATTTTTAATGACACTTTCAACAAGTCTTAAGCATTACATTAAATTTACTTAGATGAATACTATTGCATATTTAAACTAATAATGTTAGGTTTTAATGATTATACTAACTATATATAAAACTCAAAACTATTACTTCATATGGTAATATTATAGCAACCGTAGACATATCAAATATCATAAATTGCATATATAAAAAACCGCGTAGAATATTTTCTACACGGTTGACTTTGCTGGGCTTAGCCTACCGTCGACTTATTATACCATATTTTTCAATTGTTTTCCTACTATCAAAGCGATGATAAAAGCCTTTCGTTAGTAGTTGACAAATTCGTAAAATCTGCTATAATATAAGCAGAGAGGCTACCGATAGACGGTTAGCCTAAAGTTGAGTTAAAGAAATAACCGCACTTTTGGCGAGGGGCGGTTATTTCTTTTTTGTTATGTCAATAACAAGTGCGATAATTGCTACAACAAGTGAACCAAAAAGGAACAAAGTCTCGTAAGTAACCATTGACACCCCTCCTTTCATTTAGGAGGGAAAAGTGCCCCTCCTTAGTAAAGAAGGGCTAACCGCCTACCGTTATGGTAGCCTCTAAGGGTGCGAAGCACCGTTACTATAATACAACTTTCGACACCATTTGTCAATCGTGCGTTAGGGCTTCAAAGCCGCTGATGACGGTACTTTCCTTGATGTTTACGAACGCAAGTTTACGTATCTCTACATAACTTTTAGAAAAAAATTTTTAAATTTTTTAGATATGATGAAAGCGCCGTGCAGTTCGCACGGCGCTTGATCTTTTAGTCTATCATAGTGACTTTTCTTTGCAAATCTCTTGTGAAAATTGGCGTAGTAGTTGGCGTAGTGGCGTGGTTTTTTGAACATATAAACCACCACAAACCCGCATAACTACTGGGTTTCTTTGAACTATATCAGTCCAAAGGCTTCATTGTGGGGAAGCATAAAACGTCTCTGATAGAAGCAGAGTCTGTTAAAAGCATAACAAGACGATCAATACCAAATCCTAAACCGCCTGTTGGTGGCATACCGTATTCAAGTGCTGTAACGAAATCATAATCCACCTGTGCGTTAGAATTAGGTTCCTCTTCCTTTTTCTTGGCAACCTGTTTTTCAAAACGTTCTCTTTGATCAATGGGATCGTTAAGTTCAGAAAATGCGTTACCAAACTCAGTTGCATTGATAAAGTATTCAAATCTCTCTGTAAAAGCAGGATCGTTAGGCTTACGCTTTGCAAGAGGACTGTTTTCAACAGGGTAATCGTAAATAAAGGTAGGCTGAATAAGATTTTCTTCAACAAAAGCATCAAAGAACTCAACTAAAACGGCGCCCTTTGTTGCATCTTCAGGAACAGGCACGTGCTTTTCTTTTGCGCAAGCGCGCGCATCTTCATCAGTTTTCCAATCATTGTAATCACAACCGGAGTACTTCTTAACAGCTTCAACCATTGTTAAGCGTTCCCAAGAACCCATATCAATTTCTTTGCCCTGATAAGTAATCTTTGTTGAACCGCAGATCTTCTTTGCAAGCATAGTATAAAGTTCTTCAACAAGATCCATCATACCAACAAAGTCAGTATAAGCCTGATATAATTCAATGGTAGTAAATTCAGGATTGTGTTTTGTATCCATACCTTCGTTACGGAAAATTCGGCCAACTTCGTAAACGCGGTTAAGACCGCCAACGATTAAACGTTTTAAGTAAAGTTCAGTTTCAATACGAAGATACATATCCATATCCAAAGTATTGTGGTGTGTTTTGAAAGGACGTGCAGAAGCACCGATTTCAAGGGGAACAAGGATAGGTGTATCAACTTCTAAAAATCCCTTGTTGTCTAAGTAGTTTCTGATTTCCTTTAAAATCTGTGAACGTTTACGGAAAACGTCAGCCACGTCAGGATTAACGATTAAGTCAACTTCTCTCTGGCGGTAACGTGTATCAACGTCCTTTAAACCGTGGAACTTTTCAGGCAAAGGTAAAAGTGATTTTGAAAGCATTTCAATTTTATGAACGTGAATAGAAACCTCACCTGTCTGTGTGCGGAAAACAAAGCCTGCGATACCAACGATATCACCGATATCCATCTGTTTAAAAGCCATATATTCATCAACGCCGATATCATCACGGCGAACGTAAAGCTGAATAAGGCCCTTTGCATCCCGAACGTGTGCAAAGCTTGCTTTACCCATAACACGCTTGGACATAAGACGTCCTGCAATTTTAACGGTAATTTCATCACCATCGTTAAAATTATCAATAACGTCCTGTGAATAATGGGTAAAATCATATTTTGTAATTTCATAAGGATTTTTGCCTTGGTCCTTAAGGTTCTGCAACTTATCGCGGCGAACCTGTAAAACCTCGCTTAATTCCTTTTGCGTCATAGTATTTTCTGACATATTAAAACTCCTAAAAGTAGATTATTCTTTGGGTAAAATCTCCATAAGTTTGTAAGAAAGAACTCCGCCGGGAGTATTGATCTTAACGGTCTGACCTTTTTTCTTCTTTAAAAGTGCGCTGCCGATAGGGCTAAGGTTTGAAATCTTGCCATTTAAAGGATCTGCTTCGCTTGAACCGATAATATCAAAGATAAATTCTTCTTTGGTTTGCATATCCTTAACTCTGATTTTTGAACCAATACGAACTTCATCATTAGGAAGCATTGAATCATCAATAACAACAGCTTCTTCAAGTTGCTTTTGCATTTCAAGGATTTCAACTTCCATTTCAGCCTGATCACGCTTTGCTTCATCATATTCAGCGTTTTCTGAAAGGTCACCTAATTCTCTTGCTGCCTGAATTCTTTTTGCGATTTCAGGACGCTTAACTTTAAGATAGTAATCAAGTTTTTCCTGAAGTTTTGCTTTACCTTCAGCGGTCATTAAGTTTTTATTGTCACTCATTGTAAAATAACCCCTTTATAAAAATATTATTTATTATTATATTACTTAAACCAAATTATGTCAAACGTTTAACGGCAAAAGCTTTTTTATTTCTTCATAAAGACCTTTTGCATAAAAGGTAAACCCAAGTTCGTTGGGATGAAGGGTTTTATCTTGGTAATAGTCTTCCTGATGCGGCACAAAATCTTTGCAGTTAATAATGGCTATATTATGTTTTTTAGCGCAAAGGGAAATCTGTTCCCTTATATCATCTAAAGAATATCCGTTTCTTATATCACCTTTTATGCCGCCCCTGAAAATAGGTAACAGGGCAAAGATGGGCTTTTTGGGATATATTTTTCTTAATTTTTCAAAGTAAACAAGGGCATTTTCTTTAACGTTTTGCTGTTTAGACCAATCGTTTGTGCCGTATGCAACAGTGATAATATCAGGATCAAAGTTAAGATTTTCATCTAAGTTGCCTTCAAAAAATACGTCACCACCGATACCTTGGTTTAAAACACAGGCATCTAAATTATAGGCAAGCATATTAACGTAGGTAAGGTAGGGGTGGCTTGTAGTATAGCCCTGGGTAATAGAATCACCTAAAGCAAGCAATTTATTTTTACGTGTTACCTTTTTTACGTTACCGTTAATTTCAAAATTCTTAATACCAAGCCCTGCAAGGTTAGGCAGATATACGGTTACTTTCTTTTCACCTATTTTTTCTAAAGGTATAATCATTGTGCCTTCTTCTATTGCCAAATCATTATGGTAATTAAATGTATGAATACCGTTTTCAAGCACGTCAAGGCTGAAATATTCCTTGCTTGAGCCTTTAAAAACAAAGTAATCAAACTTAATTTCAGTTGCATCGGTAATAAACTCAAAAAACATACTGGCAGTTGAATTTGGGCGCGGAAAAAATCCACGGTCGTTTGCAATTTTTAATTGTTTTTCAGTAAAACGCTTAGGAAAAATGTAACCGTTACGTTCTTCACAAAAAACGTAGTACGAAAGATAATTCAATAATTGTTCGTTAGTTAAAACCATTTTAAAAATCTCCTTTAAACCTGAAATATTTTAACATAAAAAACCATATAAAACAAGTATAGTTTATAAAAAACTGCACACAATTATTGTAATGAGTTTTAAAGGGGTGTTTTTATGAAAAGCAATATTAAATGTGATGCACAGAACTGTATGCACAACTGTTCAGGGCTCTGTGATGCTTCCGTTGTGCATATTCGTGATGGCAGGGAAGATCCACAAAGTTCACGTTGCACAACTTATGCATATCGTGTTTCAGGGTACGGAAACAGGCTTTTAATGGAAATGGGCGAAGATATGTCGTTAGATAGGTACAATAAGGAAGAAGATATTCCAATCGCCTGCGGTAAGTTTGATTGTTGCCATAATGAAGATTGTTCCTGTACAGCTGGAAGCATCCATGTTTTATCGCCAAAGGATTCAATCAGCAATCAGTGCTGTTGTAATACTTATAAGCCTAAATAAAAAAAGTTCGGGTTTAATCCCGAACTTTATTTTTTGAATCAAGATATTCTTGCCAAATAGCCATATCAGTTAACTTTTGTGTATAAATAACACCGTCAGCATCAATATCAATGCGTTCAACCAAATTCATAGCTTCATCAATCAAAGCTTCTTCATCTAAAAGCTGTTCCGCCTTAACAACGTCTTGTAATTTTGGTTTTGTGGAAGGATGCCTTGGGGTGAATACCGTACAACAATCTTCAAAAGGTAAGATAGAAGTTTCGTAAGTGCCGATATTCTTTGCAATTTCCATAATTTCCAACTTATCCATACCAATACATGGGCGGAAAACAGGTAAGTTTACTGCACTATCGGTACAATTAAGGCTTTCCATTGTCTGGCTTGCAACCTGACCGATGCTTTCACCTGTAACTAACGCACCGCAGTTTCTGAGCCTTGCGATACGCTGGGAAATCTTCATCATAAAGCGCCTTGTTAAAATGGTCATAAACTGATCAGGGCACTTATCGTAAATGGATTCCTGAATATGTGTAAAAGGCACAACAAAAACTGAAAGCCTTGTAACGTAATCACATAATTCCTGTGCAAGTTCATAAACTTTTTCTTTGGCTCTCTCGCTTGTGTGGGGGAAAGAGTAAAAATGCACACCATCAAGCTGAACACCGCGTTTTGCAATCATATATCCTGCAACAGGCGAATCTATACCGCCTGAAAGTAAAAGCATAGCGCGTCCGTTTGTACCAATGGGAAGCCCGCCAACTGCCATAACGTCCTCAAAGTAAACGTAAGCACCGCGATCCCTTATTTCAACGTCAATAAACATCTGGGGATTGCGAACGTCAACTTTCATACCCGGCATATTTTCTAAGATACCGCCGCCAACAGTTGCAGCGATTTCAGGGGATTCCATAGGAAATCTCTTATCTGCACGCCTTGCCCTGACCTTGAAAGTAGCGTTGGTAATGCCTGCTTCTTTAAGCATTTCAACTGCGTTTTTAATACATAAATCAATATCCTTTGCGAATTCCCTTGCAGGCGAAAGGGCGTGAATACCAAATATCTTTGAAAGCTTTGATAACGCTTCATCAAGATCTTTAGGGGCAATGTTATAAACAAAAATTCTGCTTTGGCTGATTGAAACGGTAACGCCTGCGAACTTTTTTAAAGCCGCTTTCATATTGTTTATAAGTGTTTTTTCAAAGAACGGACGGTTTAATCCTTTTAAGTGAATTTCGCCCACCTTTACGATTATCATATTACGGTACATTTTTATATCCTACTTCCTTTTGTATTTACGAAGATAATTTACAAAGTATTCTATCTTTTCTACTGCTAATTCTACTTCTTCTAAAGTGTTGTAAGCCCCAAAACTTATGCGAACAGTTGATTCAGCCACGTTTAAGGGTAATCCGATAGATTCTAAAACGTAACTAACCTTGCTTGAACGACTTGTGCAAGCAGAACCTTTACCAACAACAACGTCATTTTCCAATGCGTTTTGTAAAGAAGACGCCTTAACACCTAAAAATGCTACGCTTAAAATATTAGGTGCTGAATCAGGGCAGATAAACTTAATATCAGGTATCCTTTTTAAAAGAGCAACGTATTTTTCTTTTATCTCTTTAAGATTATTACTTAATCCGTTTTTTAAGCAGTTTACCGCTTCGCCAAAAGCAATAATAGAAGGAACGTTTACCGTGCCCGAACGCTTGTTTTCCTGTTGCCCGCCACCATAAATAAATGGGGTAAAGGGTACACCCTTTTTTACGTATAAAGCACCAATGCCTTTTGGCCCGTGAACCTTGTGCGCGCTGATAGAATACAGGTCAACACCCAAATCTTTCATATCTGTGCATACGTGCATAAAAGCCTGAATACCGTCAGAATGGAACAAAGCATCAGGGTTTTTTTCTTTAACAACACTACATAATGTTTTTATATCATTTATTGCACCGATTTCATTATTTACGTGCATAATGCTAACTAGTGAAGTGTTTTCGTTAACTAAATTTTTAAGGGTTTCTGTTTCAACAACGCCTAACGAATTAACAGGGCAATAAATAACTTTAATATTGCGCTTTTTTAAACTTTCAGCATAGTTTAAAACCGCGTGATGCTCGTAAACTGATACTATAATTTCGCTGTTATCTTTTGCTAAATTAAGGGCAGTGTTATCACTTTCCGTTCCGCCGGAAGTAAAAAGTAATTCTTTTTCACTGCAGTTTAATGCATCTGTTATTACTTTTTTTGCTTTTAACATCTTTTTTTCTGTTGTTAAAGCAGAATAGTAAGGGGAAGAAATATTAAAATAATCTTCGTTTAAAGCTAACGTGTAAGCATCAACAACTTCCTTTAAAGGCCTTGTTGTTGCTGAATTATCAAGATAGATCATCTGTTAAGTTCCTTGTTTAAAAGTTTTAAAAGGTCTTCCTTTGGCTCAAAAATGATAACGCCCTGTTCACCACGTTCATAAAAAAGCATATATTTTCTTTCATCTTCGTTAAGGGAACAGTTTGTAATTTTTATATTTAAACCATCTAATCTGTGGGCAGAATATTTTTCAATGCGCTTTAATGCGTTTACAGGAAGGTTTATAACTTCCTTTCTTGCGTTAAGATTTTTAATCTTTGCAATTATTAAAGTGTCATCTTCAATAATGTAATCGTATTCAAGCAACATTTCATCTTTATATAAAAAGCAGATAATTGTTCCTGCAACAGAAACAATTAAAGGAATCACATCAAAAATGGTGATTGATTTTGATTGATCACCTAAAACAAAAAATATGGTTATTATTGAATATATGGCAAACAGGCTTAAAGCAGCCGCTAAGGCATATAAAAAATTATATTTAAATCTGTCTTTCCTTTGCTGTTCTTCATCATATCTTCTGATGGTTTGTTCAATTCTGTCCATAAAAAAACACCTCGCAAAGATTTTAACATAAAACAGTTAAAATATCAAGGTGTTTGTTCTTTTTATTTCTTTTTAAAATCAAGCCTTATCATTGCAACTAAAATTGAAACAATATTAAATGTTTCGGTTATAACGCCACCGATAGAACCCTTTACAGCATTATATATAAGCCATAAGGGCGAAGCGATAAAAGCGTAACGCCTAACAAGTTTTGCGTTTTCAAGCCTAGTAGCAATGGTGGTTGCAATGTTACCTAAAACAGGTAAAAATTCAATAAAGTATGTTTTTGTTGTGGGATCTTTGGTTAAAATGCATACGCTGATAAGGTAGCAAATAAGGGATAGCACGCTGAAAACGTAAACCCAAACAACGCTTCCTGCCCATTTTTTGTGGCGGAAAGTAAAAATAATCGCGCGTATTGTGCATACAAAATTAAGTAATGCACCACTAAAAGCACCAATTAAGAAAAAGTGTATAGAAAATAAAAGAGCACTGAAAGTTTGCATTATAACAATGCCTCTTTGCGTTCTCGCTTGGAAGGACAGTATGCAGATTACAGTTGCAACATAACCGATTATCTGTGGTAAATTCATAAAAACTCCTGTATATAACGATCAAATCTAACACATTATATATACTTTATATGTGCAAGTCAAGTTTTTTTGATAGAGAAAATAAAAACATCAAAAATTGTTTGACATATTTACATAACTGTGATATTATTATCAAGCCGCACATGGTCGTGTTTGTAGAATTCCTTATATATAAGGATACCGATATTGGCGAGATTTGTAGAGGAGGTGCTACATGATGTTTGCAGTTATTAAAACAGGCGGTAAGCAGTATCGCGTTCAGGTAGGTGACGTTATCTACGTTGAAAAGATGAATGCAGAAGTTGACTCAATGGTTAATTTTGACGTTCTTCTTTGCGGCGAAGGTGACCAGGTTACTGTTGGTACTCCCGTTGTAGAAGGTGCAAAGGTAGAAGGTAAAGTTCTTGCACAGGGCAAGGGCGATAAGATTGTTGTGTTCAAGTTTAAGGCTAAAAAAGGCTATCGCAGAACAAATGGTCACCGTCAGCCTTTCACAAAGGTTGAGATCACTAATATCTCAAAGTAATTATGACTAAGATTGTTTTTTATAAAAACAAACAGGGCGATTTTTACGGTTTTCAGGCAAAAGGCCATGCAGGCGGTGGTGAGGTAGGCTTTGATATCTACTGTGCCGCTATTTCAGCCATTACGCAAACTGCGGTTATTGGTTTGGAAGAAGTTTGCAAGGTTAAAGTTCAGGTGAAAATGAAAGATGGATTTCTTTCAGCTTTTATTGATGAAAACGATGCCAAAAAAGAAAATTGCCAAATAGTATTTAAGACGCTTAATTTGGGGCTTGAATCTTTTAAAAGTGAAAATCCCAAATATATTCAAATTTTTGAGGAGGTGCAATAGTAATGCTCCGTATGAACATACAATTATTTGCTCATAAAAAGGGTGTTGGCTCAACCAAAAACGGTCGTGATAGCGAATCCAAACGTCTTGGCGTTAAACGTGCAGATGGTCAGATGGTTGTCGCTGGCAACATTCTTGTTCGTCAAAGAGGAACAAAAATTCATCCCGGTCTTAATGTAGGTATCGGTAGTGATGATACACTTTTTGCTAAGGCTGATGGTATCGTTCGCTTTGAACATAAGGGTAAGGATAAGAAGCAGGTTAGCATTTATCCCGTAGCATAATAAACGCGCAATAAAGCGTACAAACAACCCCACTGTGAAAACAGCGGGGTTTTCCTTTGTTTCTTTTTTATATTGAAAATTTTAAAATTATATAGTATAATGAATCTATGTTTAAAGTAGTTATAAAAGATTTTGATTTAAAAAATACCTTTTTAAATGGGCAATGCTTCCGTTTTGATCCTTACAAAAACGGGTATTTGGGTATTGCTCTGAATAAGGTCATATATTTAGAAAAACAGGGCGATGAGTTTTTAATTGACGGTGTAACGGAAGAAGAATTCAATTTAAAATTCGTTGATTATTTTGATTTAGCAACTGATTATAAAAAAATTACCGATTCGTTTATTAAAGAAGAAAACCTTCAAAAAGCGTTAAATTACGGCAAGGGAATGCGTATTTTAAGGCAAGACCCTTGGGAAGCCTTAATATCCTTTATCATTTCCCAAAATAATAATATTGCAAGGATAAAAAATATAATCAGCCGTCTTTCAATGAAGTACGGAACTCCTATTGAATATGATGGCACAGTTTTTCATTTGTTTCCTACCAAAGAACAACTTAAAAACGTAAAGGAAGAAGATTATAAAAAGTTAGGTTTAGGGTATAGGGCAAAGTATTTATTTGAAACGGTAAAAGATATAATTGAGAACGATATTGATTTAACCGCCCTTAAAACTGTTGGCTATTTTGAAGCCCGTGTTGCGCTTTTAAAATTAAAAGGTGTTGGCCCAAAGGTTGCGGATTGCATACTTTTGTTCGGCCTAAACTACGTTGATGCTTTTCCGGTTGATACCTGGATAAAAAAGGTTATGGAAGCATTTTATCTTAAAAAAAGCGCCACTAATAAAGAAATATGGGATTATGCCCAAACTGCCTTTAAAGGCTATGCAGGTATTGCTCAACAATTCCTGTTCTATTATGGCAGGGAAAACAAAATAAAAGGAATTGATTAAAAATGCGAATTTGCAAAATTTGTAAAACAAAATATGATGATAGTCACATTTTTTGCTCTTGTTGTGGTAATAAAACAGTACCTGAATTAAAAACTTGTTCCTGCGGCGGATTAAATGAATACGATGCAAAATTCTGTGTTTTTTGCGGTAAATCCTTTAATGAAGAAGAACATATAAAAATTCCTGAAGTGCAAACAGGCCCCTGGCTGAAAATTCTAATAGCTTTTGGGGTAGCCTTTGTTATTTTAACTGTAGTTTGTTTAATAATTTAAAAATAAAAGCCACAGATTACTCTGCGGCTTTTTTGTTATAATGATTTTTTAATAATTGTTTTAACGTTTTTACTCCGTAAGATAATTCTTCAAAAACAAATTCTTCACCATAGTGTGTGCAAGCAAGTTCAAGGTTATAAACACCTTTGTAGCCAATTTCATCAAGGGCGGTGAAAACTTTTTCCCAATCAATGTTGCCACTGCCTAAAACCTTATGTTCATCCTTTAAACCGCTGTTATCGTGCAGATGCAGGCAACTGATATTTTTGCCTAAATTTTTAATAACTTCACTAACTTCAGGCTCACCAAATTGCAAGGTTAAGTTAGTGTGCCCTGTATCTACGCAAACGGAAATTTCAGGGTAAACTTCTTTAATCTTATTTAATCCGTCTATAAAATTTTTGTAATTGCCAAAAAAGTCAATACAACCGTACCTCGCAGAAGAACCAAAGGTTTCCGTTACAAGTTTTACACCGTTTTCTTTTGCAAAAACGCCTGCTTTTTTAAATAAATCTACGTTAAAAAAATGCATTTTTTCAGAAGGAGTTTCAGGGGGTAAATGGTAGTTACCTGCGGTGTGTAAAACGCAAAATTCAGCACCTAGTGCCTTTGTTGCAATGCAATCACGGCGAATGTTTTCAATTAAATCAGCGTCTAATTTTTCATCGTTTATGTAGCCTGTTCCTTGACCGTGAGTCATAAAAATTTTTATGCCGATTTCATCTGCAAAAGCCTTAATATCTTTAAAATATTCAATGATTTCTTCATCGCTTTTTGTATAAATTGAATCGGGATTTTTGTAATCATATGCTCTTGACCAAAGGTTAAAATCAACACCGTCAACGCCTATGTTTTTTGCAATTTTTAATGCTTCTTTTTCGCCGTAAAGTGCTTGCAAAGTGCCTAAAGAAACGGAGATTTTTATATTCTTGCGTACTGTTTGTTCCACTTTAAAAATTTCTCCTTATCTATACTTTCAACCTGTTCTTTCGTAATGCGAAAAGCCCAGTTGTCGCAGGCGTTTCCGGGTTTGTTAAGGCGTGTATCGCTACCATAAAGCAATAGGTCCTGCAAAGGTAAAATCACAAGCCCTGCACTGCTTTGAAACAACGTGCGCAAGATAGTATCATATGAGTTGTTCCAATCACCCGAAAAACCAAAATAATCTAATATTTTTTGCTTTGTTTGTTCATCGTTTTCCCACATATATCCAAGCAAGGTGTTATTATCGTGGGTGCCTGAATAACACACAAGATTGTTTTTATAATTGTGGGGTAAATGGGGTGAATTATCATCACCTAAAAAACCAAACTGCAAAACTGCCATACCGGGAAATCCGCTTTTTTCAACAAGTGCGTGAACCTGGGGTGTGATATCCCCAAGATCTTCAGCAATAATTAACGTATCTTTTGTAACGGTTTTAATTGCATTTATAAATGCCATTTTAGGACCGTTTATCCATTTTCCGTTTTTTGCAGTTTTTTCACTTGCCGGAATTGCAAAATACGATTCCAATCCTCTAAAATGGTCAATTCTAACACCATCAAACAATTTGCACATAAAAGCCATACGGTCTTTCCACCAGGAAAAACCGTCTTTTTTCATTTTTGGCCAATTATACAGGGGATTGCCCCAAAGCTGACCATCTTTTGAAAAATAATCAGGCGGTACCCCTGCAACCAAGCGAGGTTTACCTTTTTTGTCTAATAAAAAGTTATCAGGATTACTGCAAACATCAGCAGAATCATCTGAAACGTAAATGGGAATATCGCCAATAATCTGAACGCCTTTTTTGTTGGCATACGCCTTGATATCAAGCCACTGGGTAAAAGCGGTATACTCAATAAACTGCCAGGCTTTTAAGGCTTCTTCACTAAAAGAATCTATTTGCCAATCTGTCCAGTGTGCGTTTTCATTAGCCTCTTTTAACGCCATAAATAAACAGAATTTTTCCGTATGTGGATTTTCTTTTAAAAAGCGTTCTACCTTATCCCAGTGTTTAAATCTCTTTGCGGCTTTCTTTAAAAGGGGAAGCCTTTCTTTTTTTAACCTTTCAAACTCGCAAAGATAGGGGGAATTTTCTAAGGCTGAATCCAGTTCTTCTTTTAATAAAAGCCCCTGTTCAAACAACAGATCAAGATCAATAAAATAGGGGTTTATTGAAAATGCACTGAAAGATTTATAAGGTGAATTATATTCATCCGTTATGCAAAAGGGAAGTGTTTGCCAATATGAAAATCCCATAGTGGAAATAGTATCAATCCACTCTTTTGCACAGGCGCCAAAACTACCGATTCCATATTTGCCCCAAAGGGATGAAACGTGCATTAGAACACCGCTTCCTCGTTTCAATAAACTCACCTTCTTTTTTTGTGTAACTTTAGTTAAAGTAAAACCATTATAGCAAAATTTTTTGTTTAAGGCAATACCGAATAAACGAAAAAATTCTATATTTAGTATGCCAAATCTTTTAAAAACACAAGGCAATTTTTACAAAAATATTACAAGGGATAAAAAAGTGTTTAAAAGTGGTCAAAATATTAAAAAAATATGCGATTTTTTTATAAAAAGTGTTGCAAAGTGGTCAGAAAAGTGGTATTATATATGCAAGTACTAAATTAGCACAAATTTTAAAACAACAAGGAGGTGTAGATATGGCGATCAAAGGTTTTTTAGGTCAGTACGATATCAACATTGATGATAAAGGCCGTGTAAGGATTCCCGCAAAGTTCAAAGCCCAGCTTGGCGAAGAGTTTGTTATTTCCTGTGGCAATAGAGAATGTCTTTCGGTTTATCCTGAATCTCAGTGGGAAAAGATGACCGAACAACTTGAAAAATTTGATGGCTTTAACGAAGAAGTTGAAGATTTTAAACGCACTATCTACGCCAACGCAACTGAAGCAGAATACGATTCGGTTGGCAGAGTCCTTATTCCCATAAGATACAGAGAGTACGCATCCTTAACAAAAGAACTTATAGTTTCAGGTGTGGGTGACCACTTTGAAATCTGGGATGCGTCAAAATGGCACAGCAACAGTTACTCTTCGGTTGAAAAACGCCGTACACTTCAAAAAGAAGTTTCCTTAAATTCAGCAGGTGGAAAAAATGGAATTTAAGCATACCTCAGTATTGCTTAACGAAAGCATTGAACTTTTAAACGTTAAAGATGGTGGAATATACGTTGATGGCACCTTAGGCGGTGGCGGACACAGTGAAGCCATTTTAAAAAAAGCAAATTGCCGCCTTATTGGTATTGACCGTGATGATGACGCGTTAAAAGCGGCAGGGGAAAGATTAAAACCTTATGGCGATAGGGTAACGTTAGTTAAAAGCAACTTTAAAGATATTGCAAACGTGCTTGATGATCTTCAGATAGATAAAATAGATGGTTGTATTCTTGATCTTGGCGTAAGTTCGTATCAGCTTGATACAGTTGAAAGAGGTTTTTCATATCAACACAGCGCACCTCTTGATATGCGAATGGATCAAAATCAATACACCAGCGCGTTTAATATAGTAAATGAATACTCAGTAAAAGAGTTAACAAGAATATTACGTGATTACGGTGAAGAAAAATGGGCACCCAGAATCGCACAATATATCGTAAGCGAAAGGGAAAAGGGTTCCATCAATACTACAGGCGAGCTTGTTGAGATAATCAAAAAAGCAATTCCCATAAGTGCAAGAAGAACAGGTTCACATCCTGCTAAAAGAACTTTTCAGGCAATCAGGATTGAAGTTAATAACGAACTTGGCATTTTGGAAAACACAGTTAAAAGCGTGAACGAACGCTTAAAGATAGGCGGAAGAATGTGTGTTATCACCTTCCATTCTTTAGAAGATAGGATAATCAAACACACAATGCTTAATTTACAAAACCCATGTACTTGCCCACCTCGCATTCCTGTTTGCATATGCGGAAATAAGCCAAGTGCAAAAGTAATAACAAAAGCAGTTCTTCCAAGTGAAAAGGAATTAACAGAAAATCCTCGTAGCAAAAGTGCTAAATTAAGGGCAATGGAAAAAATCTGATAAACATAATTTAAATTAAGGGTGAATATAATGAGCAATAAGAGAGCAGTAAAAACTGAATATAAAGTTTATTACGGAACGGATAGGAATGCCGCACTTCAGCCTCAGTACGTTGCTCAGCCTAAAAAGAAGGTTGCACAAAAACCTGCAATCAGCAAGGTTAAGCAGGAAAAGGCAAAAAGAAGAGCAGCAGTTGCCCGCTGCACAGCCCTTACAATGCTTGTTATGTGCGTTGCCGCTATGGGATTCTTAGTAGTAACCCGTAATGCAGAAATTTATCAGAACAACCGTGAAATACGCGCCCTTGCAAACGAAAAAACTCAAATTGAAATAATGATAAATACCGTTGAAAAAGATGGTTCAGTTGGTGGCGAACTTAATTCATATTTTGATATCGCACAGAATCAGCTTCAACTTCAGTACCCTGAAGATAATAATATTGTAACGGTAGTTCTTCCTAAAACTAATGATGAGGTTGTTTTTGAAGCAGCACAAGAGGGCGATGACGTTTTTGATACGGTGCTTGATTGGTTCGGCTCTCTTGAGAGGAGGATCAGAAGTTGGGCGTAAAAGCTAACAGATATAAAAACAGATTATTACTAGTGTGCCTTTCTATGATACTGGTTTTTTCTATCATAGTGGGCGCATTGTTTTACTGGCAGATAATTGCAGCAGATAGGCTTCAAAGAAAGGCATTAGGTCAATGGACGTCTGTTTCATCAGTAAGCGCATCAAGGGGAACAATATACGATGCAACAGGTGAAGCATTAGCCATAAGCGGCGCATCTAAAACGTTAAACGTAAAGCCTAAAACCTTAAATATATCATTAAGTGCATTAGGTATTGATGCAGGGGTTATTGCAACAAAGCTTGTTGAGATTTTAGATGAAAAATATTCTTTTGAAACTATCTTTAAAAAGGTAAACTACGTTAAAGGTCAATCCTTAAACGAATATACTATTGCCCGCCATCTTAGTGACGAGCAAATTCAACAAATTGAAGAAATCCAGGCTCTTAACATTAAGGGTCTTTATTTGGTTGATGACGTTAAACGTTATTATCCAAAGGGCTCATCGCTGATTCAGGTACTTGGCAGCGTTAATATTGACGGTGTTGGAAGTGATGGGTTAGAATTAAAATACGATAAGCAACTTCGTGGTTTAAAGGGAAAACTTATATCTTCAACTGACGTTTCAGGCGGTCAGATCCCGGGAAGTGATCAAAGATATATTGACCCCACTAACGGCGTAAACCTTAATTTAACGGTAGATTACGCTATGCAGGCATTTGCTGAAAACGTAATGCGCGATTGCTTAACTCAAACACAGGCAAAAGCAGTTCGCTGCATTATTATGGATCCTAAAACAGGCGCCATTAAAGCAATGGTAAATCTTCCTGATTACGATCCGAACACAGCAACAAGTGATGATATCAAAGCATTTTCCCGTAATAGCTGTATTCTTGATACTTATGAACCGGGTTCAACCTTTAAAATGTTTACAATGGCAGCAGCATTGGAATCAGGCGCAATCAATCAATCAAGCACTTTCCATTGTTCAGGCTACCATATTGTAGATGGCGAAAAAATTAAATGTTGGCGCACCGTTCCTCATGGAACACAAACTATAACTGAAGGATTACAAAACTCCTGCAACCCTGTTTTTATGCAGATTGGCTTAAAAATGGGGCAGGAAACCTTTTATAAATATCTTTACGATTTTGGCTTTAATACAACAACAGGCGTTGATTTTTCAGCAGATCAATCAGGGATCATTCTTGCGCCTAAATACGTTAAAAATACCGATCTTGCCCGTATTTCCTTTGGGCAGAGCATTGCGGTAACGCCCCTTCAACTTTTAACTGCCGCTTGTGCGGTTGTTAATGGCGGAACACTTTATCAGCCTTATTTAGTGCAGTCAATGTCTGATGATGATGGTAACGTTTTAGTTGAAAATAAACCTGTTGCACTTAAACAGGTAATAAGCGAACAAACAAGTGCTTTAATGCGCACGATGCTTGAAACCGTTGTTTCTTCAGGGGGCGGTAAAAACGCAAGTGTTGAAGGCTATAAAATTGGCGGAAAAACAGGAACAGCCCAAAAGTACAGGGATGGCGTTATCGTTCAGGGCGTTCATATCGGTTCATTTGTTGGTTTTGCGCCTGCAGATGATCCTAAAATTGCAATTTTAGTAACTGTTGATGAAGCGCAAATGTATAACGATTACGGTTCAGTAACTGCAGCACCTTATGCAGGGGAGATTATGAAGAAGATACTTCAGTATATGCAGATTAAACCTACCGAAAGTGCGCCTGAAGAAGTAACAGTACCAAACGTTATGGGAATGAGTGTTTCCTTGGCGGCTTCAAGATTAAAAGAAGCGGGGCTTTTAGCTGAAATAGTTGGCGAAGGAGAAGTAACAAGCCAAACACCTGTAGCCAACACAACGATAAACAAAAACAGTATTGTAAAAATAACAGGTTCCAATCAGGTTGATACTACCATTCACTATGGTATTGATTAAGGAAAATTTATGCTTATAAAAGATTTTTTAATTAAAGAAGCAAAGTTAATAAAAGGCGATGGTTTAAAAGAAATTACTTCATTAACCATTGATTCAAGAAAATGTAAGGATGGCTCAATGTATTTTGCCATTAACGGAACACAGGTTGATGGCCATGATTATATTGAAAGCGCATACAAAAACGGCGCAGTTTGTGCAGTTGTTGAAAGGGAAGTTGATTGCCCAATTCAACAGATTCTTGTTAAAAATACACGCCTTTATATGTCTTATATGGCAAGCTTATATTATGGCGAGCCTGCTAAAAATCTTAAAATGATAGGGATTACAGGTACAAACGGAAAAACCAGTATTTCTTATATGATTAAGGCAATAGCAAAATTAAATAATATTTCCTGCGGTGTTATCGGCACCGGTGGAATTTGGTTAAACGATCAAAAGCTTGATATCAAAATATTAACAGCCACTACACCTGATCCTATTGAATTGCAGTTTGCTTTAAGCGAAATGGTTAAAAAAGGCGCACAGTGGGTGGTTATGGAAGTTACAGCCCACGCTTTAGATTTAGATAAAGTTCAGGGTATAAGTTTTGTAAGCGCAGGCTTTACCAACTTAACCCAGGATCACCTTGAATACTTTAAAACCATGGAAAACTATTCCTTAGCCAAAAAAAGATTTTTTGAAAAGGATTTAAGCCAAAATGCCATAATCAATATTGATGATGAGTTTGGCAAAACCTTATTAAAACAAGAAATTCCTTATATTACATATTCAATAAACGAAAAAGCCGATTTACAGGCAACGGATATTGAAATCTTAGCAACAAAATCAACCTTTAACCTTATATATAAAGGCGAAACTTATAAAGTAACAACCAATACAACAGGGTTATTTAATATAAGTAACGTGCTTTGTTCCCTTGGTTGCGCCTTAAAAGCGGGGCTTAATATTAAAGAAGCCATAAAAGGCGTTGAATCCTTCTTATCAGTTCCCGGTAGGTTTGAAGCAGTTGATACAAAACAAACAGGCATAAGCGTTATTATTGATTATGCTCACACACCTGATGGATTAGAAAATATCTTAACTTCCATCAATTCCTTCAAAAAAGGCAAACTTATCTGCGTGTTTGGTTGCGGTGGAAACCGTGATAGCGTAAAACGTGCGATTATGGGTGAAATTGCAGGCAATTTAAGTGATTATGTAGTTTTAACCAGCGATAACCCCAGGTTTGAAGAGCCTGAAAAAATCATTGATCAGATAGAAGAAGGTATAAAAACAACTTCTTGTTTATACGTAAGAAATGCCGATAGATTTTCTGCAATAAAGCACGCCGTAGAATATGCAAAAAAAGATGATATTATCGTTATTTGCGGTAAAGGTGATGAAGATTATCAGGAAATTATGGGGCTAAAGCACCACTTCTCAGATAGGGAAGCAGTAGAAAAAATCTTTTCTTAAGGGAGATAAAAAATGATTGAATCCTTAATAGCCTTTTTAATAGCATTTTTAGTGTGTGTTATAATAGGACCCTTTGTAATTAAACTGATGCAAAAGTTAAAATTCGGTCAGCAAGTTCGCGATGATGGTCCTGCATCCCACTTAAAAAAACAAAACGTTCCTACAATGGGCGGAATAATGATGGTTGTTGCCATCGGTGTTTGTGCCTTTGTATTCAGATTTAAAGGCAGTGCGTTAATCGCAACGTTAGCATCAATCGGCTATGGTCTTATCGGATTTTTAGATGATTTTATAAAAATATATAAAAAGCGTTCATTAGGCTTAAGGGCATATCAAAAAATAGTAGGGCAGTTCGGTATCGCCTTAATAGTTGCCTGGTATGGTTATAATACAATGGGTGGCAAAGTTTACATTCCTTTTAAGGATATAGTTGATTTTGGCATCTGGTATATTCCTTTTGCAATGTTTGTAATTATTGCAATTGTAAATGGTGTAAACCTTGCTGATGGTCTTGATGGTCTTGCTTCAAGGATGACGCTAGTTCAAGGCGCTTTCCTTTGTGTAATAATTTTAATTAGCGGAAAAATGTTTAACAGCCCGCAGCAAGATACAATAAATCTTGCAATATTATCAGCATCAATGGCAGGCGCTTGCTTAGGATTTTTACGTTTTAATACTTATCCTGCCCGCATATTCATGGGGGATACAGGGGCGTTAATGTTAGGCGGATGTCTTGCGATCTGCGCAATATATTCAAATATGGCACTTCTTTTACCAATTATGTGTATTATGCTTGTGGCAACCTGTGTTTCAGTTATTTTACAGGTAGGATATTTTAAAATAAGCCACGGTAAAAGAATCTTTAAAATGGCACCCCTGCACCACCACTATGAACTTTTAGGCTACCACGAAACAACAGTATGTTCAATGTATACTTTAATTACAATCGTGGCTTGTGTACTTGCTTTAATCATTGTTTTAATTTAAGGAGACCATATGAAAAAAACAGCATTGATAATCGGTATGGCGCGCAGTGGTATTCAGGCGGCACCGGTTTTAAAAAGCCTTGGTTACAATGTGATATTAAACGACCTTAAAGGTTATGAAGAACTTGAAGGTATTGAAGTTTTAGATAAAAACGAATATGAATTCAGATTAAAGGAAAAACCTGATGAATTAGTTGATAAAGCAGATATCATTGTGGTTTCACCATCAGTACCCCTTAATCTTCCTTATGCAAAAAAGGCTAAGGAACAAGGAAAAGAAGTTATTGCCGAAATTGAACAGGCATTTAGGCTTTGTAAAGGTACAACCGTTGCCATAACAGGCACTAACGGAAAAACAACCACCACCACTTTAACAGGTGAAATTTTTAAACGTGCCAACAAAAGAACTTTTGTAGTAGGTAATATCGGCGAACCTTATATAGCACATTCTTTAGAAGCTGATAAGGATAGCGTTATGGTATGCGAAATCAGTTCATATCAACTTGAAGGCATCAAGGATTATCGCCCCAAAACAGCAGCACTTCTTAATATTACCGAAGATCATATGATTCGCCATAAAACTATGGAAAATTATATAGATGCTAAATTAAGAGTGTTTGAAAATCAAACGAAGGAAGATTATTCTATCCTTAACTATGATGATGAAATCGTGCGTTCTTTAAAGGATAGGGTACAGGGCACACCTGTATTCTTCTCACGTAAAGAGATTTTAGAAAATGGCGCTTACGTAGAAAACGGTAACGTTGTATTTAGTTATTTTGGTAAAAAGGAAGTAATTCTTCCTGTATCCGATATAATGATTAAAGGACCCCATAACCTTGAAAACGCCCTTGCTGCCACACTTTTAACAATGCTTATGGGTGTAAAAAAGGAAAGCGTTAAAGAAGCTTTAATGAATTTTACTGGTGTTGAACACCGTATTGAAACAGTTAAAACAGTTAATGGCGTAACGTACATAAACGATTCAAAGGGTACCAATCCCGATTCCACTATTAAGGCTATTGAAACTATGACCAAACCTACCGTTTTAATTTTAGGCGGATATAATAAAGGCGGAAATTTTGATTCCTTGTTTGAAGCGTTTACCGAAAACGTAAAGCACACGATTTTTATCGGGGATACCCGTGATATTTTAGAAGAAACTGCCAAAAAGTACAATTGGCACAATTATACAATGGTAACAGGTGACTTTAAAGAAGGCATTATTGCAGCTAAAAATCAAGCAAAAGAAGGCTATAACGTATTACTTTCACCTGCCTGCGCCAGCTTTGATATGTTCAAAGATTTTGAACAAAGGGGCGAAGTTTTTAAACAAATAGTTTCAGAATTTTAGTTTTGGAGGCAAAACTGTGGCAAAAAAAGAAAAATATATTTATAAAGGCGTATGCCTGCCATTAGTTTTTATAGCCATTACCTTAACCTGTATAGGCTTGGTAATGGTCTTTAGTGCGTCTTATAACAGTAATATTTTAAGCACAAATAAAGATACAACAATTTTTGATGATATTAAATTTCAGGGTATAGTTGCAATTGTGGGTATTATCTGTATGTTTATCATTTCGCGTATTGATTACCACTCTTTAATTCGCCCAAGAATTTTGATTTCAGGGTTTGTTTTGTGTGTTGTAATGCTTTTGTCAGTATTTGCTTTCCCTGCAGTTTATGATTCACATCGTTGGATAAAGTTATCATCATTTACCTTTCAACCGTCAGAAATTGCTAAGTTTATGGCAATAATATACGTAGCTTATTACGCTTCAAGAAAAAAATGGTGGTACCGTTCATTAAATGGATGGTTAGGGCTTCTTATTCCCGTTGGCGTTCTTGCAGGTTTAATTATTATTGAGCCCGACCTTTCAACAACTATGACTCTTTTGGGCGCAGTTGTTATTGTAATGTTCGTTTCAGGTATGCAATGGAAGTTCTTGGTTGGCGGAATTGCAGGTATTGGTGCGTTGATACCTATAATGATTTCAATTACAGGATATCAGGGCAGGCGTTTTGAATCCTGGCTTAACGCGTGGGGTGATCCCAAAGATGCAGGCTATCAGGTAGTACAATCCCTTTACGCTATCGGTGATGGCGGTCTCTTTGGCGTTGGCTTAGGCAACAGCAAACAAAAAATCACCCATTTACCAATGAGTGATACTGACTATATATTTTCAATTATCTGTGAAGAATTTGGATTTGTTGGTGGTGCATTAGTAGTAGCATTATACTTTGCCTACGCATACTTTGGTATTAAAATAGCAATGGAAGCTGAGGATACCTTTGGGGCGTACCTTGCAGCAGGCGTAACAAGCCTGATCGTGTTACAGGCATTTATAAATATGGGCGTTGCAACAAACGTTCTGCCTTCAACAGGTATTACCTTACCATTTATTTCAAGGGGCGCAACCTCGTTAGGTATCGTTTTATGCGCAACAGGATTATTATTAAGCGTTTCTGCCCATAAAAAACGAAAACCCAAACAAAGTAACGATTGATAAAATTCACGCATATATTAGAATTGTAAGATTTTAATATATGGGGTGAAATATTTGAAAAAAATAGTGATCTGCGGCGGAAAAAGACTTTCAGGACAGGTGCAGATACACGGTGCAAAAAATTCCCTGTTACCAATATTGGCGGCAGTAATACTATCAAAAGGGCAAACAATTATAAATAACTGTCCACCGTTAAGTGACGTTTTAACAATGCTTGAACTTTTAGAATGTATCGGCTGTAAGGTTAAATACGGTAATCAAAGGGTACATATAGATACAACAAATATATCAGAATATAAAATGGATGATAATCTTATGAATAAATTAAGGTCATCCATCTTCATTTTAGGTCCGTTGCTTGCGCGTCTTCATAAAGCGGAACTGGGCTATCCCGGGGGCTGCGATATTGGGATCCGCCCAATAGATTTACACTTAAAAGGCTTAAAAGATTTAGGCGTTTCAGTGTCCGAACAGGATGGTCATATCATATGCTCATCTGAACAGATGATAGGTAATGAAGTGTATTTGGACTATCCAAGTGTTGGCGCAACCGAAAACGTAATGATGGCGGCATCTTTAGCCAAGGGCGCAACGGTAATAGTAAACGCTGCAAAAGAACCAGAGATAGTTGATTTGCAGAATTTTATAAATTCAATGGGCGGCAGAATCCTGGGTGCCGGCAGTAGCAAAATAGTAATTCACGGGGTAGAAGAATTAAAGGGAACAACTTATACACCTATGCCCGATAGAATAGTTGCAGGCACGTTTATGCTTTGCGCTGCAGCCACTAAAGGTGATATTTTAATTAAAAATGCGCAAATAGAAAATCTTTCCTGTTTAGCAGGCAAATTAAAAGAAAACGGATGCGATATTTATCAAGGTGAAGAAGGCATTCGTGTTCTATGCGAAAAAAGATTAGATTCTTCACATATTATTGAAACTATGCCGTACCCTGGATTTCCAACGGATTTACAATCACCAATGATGAGTCTTCAGGCAATCTCAAAAGGCACGTGCTTGTTAGTTGAAAACGTTTTTGAAAACAGATTCAGGCTTGCCGGGGAACTTAAAAAAATGGGTGCGGATATTACTATAAAAGATCGTATGGCAGTAATCCGCGGTGTGAAAAAATTGCATGGTGCGCTTGTTAAAACCCACGATCTGCGGTCAGGCGCAGCCTTAATCATTGCAGGGCTTTGCGCTGAAGGAATAACAATTATTGAAGATAAAGGCCTTATTAACAGGGGCTATTTTGAATTTGAAAAACAGCTTAAGGATTTAGGCGGAGATATTGCAGTATTGGAGGAATAGTATGGCTAAAAAAAGAAGAGAAGAAAACTTAGGTCCACATCCAATCTTAATGTGGAGTTTAGTAATCGTTCTTTTAGTTGCATTATTCTTTTTAATCAATAGTTCGCTTTTTAACGTAAATCAGATTACGGTAGAGGGCAATATAAAAATCAGCCAGGATGAAATCATTAAATTAAGCGGAATTGATAGCGAAACAAACATATTTCATATTGATGAAGTTGCGGCAAAGCAGAATATTGAGCAAAACGGCTATCTTGTTGTAAACAACATTAAACGTGTGTTCCCTTCAAAAGTTATAATTAAAGTTCGTGAAAGAGTGGCAATTGCGCAAATTGGCACTACAAACGGATATTACGTGATAGATAAAGAAGGTATTGCCCTTAATCTTATTCCTGTTAAAGAAGATAGCCTTGTAACGATATATAATCTTCAGATTCAACAGCCTGCTTATGCGCAAAAAATAGTTGGCGAAGCAGAGAAAACAGATAATATGTTTTATGTGTTAGAAGCCATTGAACTTTATAAATTAGAAGGTAAAATAACGGGGATTGATTTAAACAATCCCCAAAAGATAATGCTTACTTATCAGGGTGATATAAAAATACAAATCGGCAGCGGAATAACTGCAAAGGATAGATTAAAGTACCTTGAAGCAACAATTGAAGCAGTAAAGGACAAGCTTCAGGATGGCGCAGTTCTTAATATGGAAAGCTCAGGAGGCTACTATATTAGCTAAATTTAAGCAAAAAAATAAAAAAAATGAAATAATTTGCTTAAAAAGTGTGAAAATTTCAAAAAAACACTTTAACTTTTTTTAGTTTTCTGTTATTATATAAAAGAGGTATTATTATATCTTGGTATTTTTGGAGGTTAAACCTTATGCGCCAAATTTCAACTGTAATTGAAATAGGCACCGGAAAGGTTGTATCTATAATCTGCGAAGCAGGTAAGTATGATGAAACTCATATCTTAGGCAACGCAACAGTAAATTATTCAGGCTTCAAAAACGGCAAATTGGTGGACAGGCATTCCATAGGCCCGGCTATTAAGCAGGCTCTTCACGGGGCAGAGAAAATGGCAGGCAGAAAAGCAAGAAATGTTCACGTAGGTATTCCTGCAGATTTTTTACAGGTAGTTTGCAATAAAGTTGAAGTTGAATTTAAAAATGCAAAAACCGTAACACAGGAAGATATAAATTATTTATATCGTAAAAGCAAAAACGCACTTCAGTTTTCAAAAGATTACGTGGTAATTCATCGTTGCCCTGTTTCATATACGCTTGATGATGCCCGTAAAACTATGGATCCTGCGGATAAAAAAGCAAAAAAATTAAGTGCAGTAATTTCTTACGTGCTTGCGGAAAAAGGCTTCTGCCAGGGCATTAAAAAATTACTGTATAAGTATGGTTATAATGCAAGCACTTTTATCGGTGCAACTTATGCTGAGGCTATTAAATTTATTCCTGAAGAAAAGCGCGATCAGGGCGCAGTAATGATAGATATCGGTAAAACGTCAACAGCGGTAATGATAGCCCGCGGTGATGGATTGATGTTCCACAAAGTATTAAACTTTGGCGGCGCAAATATTACTGATGATCTTGTTAAAGTTTTAAACACTAAACGTAAGGTGGCAGATGAACTTAAAAAACGTGCCATTTACGGATTAAGTTTAAGTGAAGAAGATAATTACGAAGTATGCGATAAAGATACATATAAATTTGAACGGTTTTCAGCCATTAAAGTTCAGGCGATAATTGAATCCCGTTTAAAAGAAATGATTGATATAATCGTTGATGCCTTAGATAAAAGCGGAATTAGGCTTCGTAAATACGTACCTGTGTACGTAACAGGCGGAACAGCGCTTATGCGTGGGTTAAGGGAGTTTATTCAAAAAGAAACTAACCATAACACTGTAATTGTTTCACCACAATCCACTTGTTTCAATCAACCGTCTTATTCATCAGCGCTTGCAGTAGCAGATCTTGCTTTGGAAGCTGAAATTGATGATCAGGTAGGTTTTTTTGAAAAATATAAACAATTTTTTAAGGATGTAATTCTTGAAAGGAGAATTTAATTATGGAAATAGATCTTGAAATGGGTTTTGCCCAACTTAAAGTTGTTGGCGTTGGTGGCTCAGGCGGAAACGCTGTTGATAGAATGATTGCTGCAGGCCTTACAGGTGTTGAATATATCGCTATCAATACTGACCGTCAGGTGCTTCAGCGTTCAAAAGCAAATAAAAAATTACAGATTGGTGAAAAGATCACAAAAGGTCTTGGCGCAGGCGCTAACCCCGAAATCGGTAAAAAAGCCGCTGAAGAAAGCCGTGATGATATCATGGATCAGCTTCGTGGTGCAGATATGGTTTTCGTTACCGCAGGTATGGGTGGCGGAACAGGTACAGGTGCAGCTCCTGTTGTTGCAGAAGTTGCAAAAGATATGGGTATCTTAACAGTAGGTGTTGTAACTTATCCCTTCTTGTTTGAAGGTAAGGTTCGTTCCACAAACGCTGATAGAGGTATCGCTGAATTAAAGAATGAAGTAGATAGTCTTATCGTTATCCCTAACGATAAGGTTTTACAGGTAGTTGGTAAAGGCACTTCAATGACAGAAGCTTTCCGTCAGGCTGATGAAGTTCTCCGCCAGGGCGTTTCAGGCATCTCTGAACTCATTACCCGTACCAACACCATTAACCTTGACTTTGCTGACGTTCGCACCATTATGAAGGATAAGGGTATTGCACATATGGGTATCGGTATCGGTACCGGTGAAAACCGTGCTATTGATGCTGCTAAACATGCAATTTCTTCACCCCTTCTTGAAACCACAATTTCAGGTGCAACAGGCGTTCTTCTTAGTATTATGGGTGATGCAAGCCTTTCACTTAACGAAATTAACGAAGCTGCTTACCTTGTTCACGAAGCAGTTGCACCGGATGCAAACATTATCTTTGGTGCAGGTGTTGATGAAAGCCTTGATGATGAAGTTCGCATTACAATTATTGCAACAGGATTTGAAAAGGATTCTAAGCGTCCCTCAAAGCCTCAGAGAATGACCGAACGTGTTGTTCACGTTGAAGAAGATGATGATGAAGACGGTCTTGTTATGACTGACTTTGCACCTAAAAAAGCACAGCAGCCTCAGATTGATATGGAAGAGGTTGATGATGATGAAATCTTTATGCCACGTAGGGAAGAAAGACGTCGCCCTGTAGCAGAAGACGATGAACCTAAAAAAGGCGGATTTTTCTCATCATTCAGAAATACTGAAGCAGATGAAGAAGATGATTACGATGACATTGATTTTGATATGCCCGCAATCACAAGAAGACATCGCAGAGACTAATTAAAATTATTCCGACCATTCTTAAAATAGGGTGGTCGGAAATTTTTTTTAAAATCAATAAAATATTGGTTGACTAATAAAAAGTTTTAAAGTATAATAAACCCGTTGATTAAAAATCAATGCCGGAGTGGCGGAATAGGCAGACGCCCGGGACTTAAAATCCCGTGGGTAGTAATACCCGTACCGGTTCGACCCCGGTCTTCGGCACCAAAAAGAAAGACACGACAAAAATCGTGTCTTTCTTTTTTTGTTTTATTAATTGTGGTTAAATTCTGTTACTTGTTTACACTAATATAAAAATATGGTATAATTTATAAAAAATAATATCAAAAGCTGGTGCTGTATGAATTTTTGTGATGTTATAATTCCAATATACAATGCGTTTGATGCTACGGTAAACTGCATAGAATCTGTTATTAAAAACACTGATTTAACAAAGGACAGGCTTATTTTAGTAAACGATTGCAGCCCTGATGAACGTATAAGCAAACATATAAATTCAGTTAAAGAACAATATCCCCAGTTAAATATAGTTGTTATTGAAAACGAAAAAAACAAGGGTTTTGTTGGTACCGTAAACGTTGGTATGCGCTATTCGGATAACGACGTTTTGCTTTTAAACAGCGATACCATCGTAGGTAAGGATTGGCTTAATAAAATGCGTGCTTGTGCCTATAGTCAACCCAAAGTTGCAAGCGTTACTGCAATGTCCAATAATGCAACCTTGGCTTCTGTCCCCAAGCCCCTTACCCGCAACGAAATTCCTCAGGATTTAACCATTGATGAATATAATGATTTATTAACCAAGTGTGCATACAGGGATTATCCCGAACTTCCAACTTCGCACGGCTTCTGTGTTTATATTACAAGGGAAATCCTTTTAAAAGCAGGGCTTTTTGATGAAGAAAGCTTTGGCAGGGGATATGGTGAAGAAAACGATTTTTCATACCGTTGCCTTGATTATGGATATAAAAACCTTTTGTGTGATGACGTTGTTGTTTATCACCTTGAAAGCCAGTCATTCTCAGGCGAACGCAGTAAGGTAATTGAAAAGCACCTTCAGATTTTACAAAACCGTTATCCAACTTATAGTCAGGATGTTGAATATTGGTGCACGTCTTTACCCATTGCACATATATGCAAAAACGTTGATTTCAATCTTAATTTAAGAAAAAAACCAAACGTACTTGTTTTAATTCACGAATGGGAAAACGTTATTGGCGGAACAACTATTCACGTTAAAGATATTGTAAAATCACTAACAAAGGATTTTAATTTCCACGTGTTGTTTCCCGGGGATAGATGCTATATTGTAGAATCTTTCTTTGGTGATGAAGTTTTAAGAACTGTTTTGCCTGTGAACATCGTTTCTTCAATGAAGTTTAACAGATATAATAGGGAATATGGTGTAATGGTTGAAAACCTTGTAAAAGCATTTGGCATTACTTCCGTTCACGTTCACCATATGGTTAATCATTTTTTTGATATTGCAACCATAATTAAAAAATATAACCTTAATTCTATTATCACGTTGCACGATTATTATTCAGTTTGCCCCAATTCCACCTTGCTTTATTGCAGTGAACAATATTGTATGGATATGCCCAAAAAGGATTGCGGCGCTTGCCTTAAGGCAACAAACAGGGCGGCAAACAATATAGTTGATCAGTGGCGCCTGGATTGGAATGAATTTTTAAAAACTTTTGATAAGGTTATCGTACCATCCGATGATGCTAAACAAAAGATTCAACAGGTTTATAGTGATATTGAAATAACCGCAATTGAACACGGTGTTAATAAAGATAAGGCAGATGATAATTTGCCTACTATTGAAGGCAAAATTAAGGTTGCTTTTATGGGCGTTCTTTGTAAACACAAGGGTAGCGATATGATTGGTGAGCTTATTGATCATCGTAATCCGCACATTGAATATCATGCCTTTGGCAAAAGCGAATACGCCGATTTAACACAAAATACTTCTAATTATATATATCACGGCACCTATGAACGTGAAGAACTCAGCAAATTATTAAAAGAAAACAAAATTAACGTTATTTGCTTCTTACAAATTTGTCCTGAAACCTATTCTTACACTACCAACGAAGCCGTTTCTGCAGGTATCCCTGTATTAACACTTGATATTGGTGCAGGCGCCGAACGCACTAAAAAGTACGGATTTGGTTGGGTTTTGCCTAAAAATTCAACTTATAAGGACGTAATCAATAAGTTAATATCAATTAAGAATAATCCTGAAGAATATGCTTTGATGTTACAAGGAATTAAAAATTATAAGTTTAAAACCGTTGCAGAAATGGCGCAGGAATATAAAGCACTTTACGATATTAAAAAGACTGAAACCAACATTGATTATGAAGCATTAAGGCAAATAATCAAGCAGGAAGGAATGTGCGCAGGGGGATCTGCAATAAATAATTCAGCGGCGCTGACAATGCTTGATTCCATATTACGTTCAGCAAAATGGCGTATTGTAAGTAAAATCAAAATTCCAAGGGTAATATCACGTCCTGCAAAAAAAGTTTTAAAAGGCATTATAAAGCTTTTAAAGAGGTAAAAAAATGAACTTAGCAGCCGTGGTAGTTTTATATAACCCTGATAAAAAAGTCAGGGAAAATATAAACTCATATATCAATAGCGTTCAGGTTGTTTACGCAGTTGATAATTCTAATGAAGATCATTCTAAAGATTTTTCACATGAAAAAATTCAATATATCCCTAATAAAAAAAATATGGGCATAGCTTACGCCCTTAACGTAGGTGCAAAAAGAGCCATTGAAGATGGCCACCAATGGCTTTTAACAATGGATCAGGATAGTTGCTTTAATGAAAATGGTGTTGGGCAGATGAAAGATTTTCTTTTAGAAAGTCAAAAGGGCAAAAATAAGTACGATTTTAATAAAATCGGTCTTATTACACCATACCACAGAACGCTTTTTAATGAACAGGAAAAAATTGAAAACATAGATAGCCCTGCAGTAGTAATGACTTCAGGCAATATAATAAGCCTTAAAGCCTATGAAAAAATCGGTGGATTTAAGGATTGGATGTTCATTGATGCAGTTGATTTTGATTACTGCCTTAATTTGCGTGATCACGGTTATGATATTTGGCGTTTGCCACAGGTTGAACTTAAACATAACTTAGGTAACGTTGTGTTTAAAGATATTGGTAAAAAACATTTATACAGTTTAAACCATAGCCCAATACGTAGATATTATATTGTAAGAAACAGGCATTATTTTTATGATATGTATCACCAACGTTGGCCGGGCTTTTGCAATGCTGAAATTAAACAAACAAAGTTTGAAGCAAAGCGAATCATTCTTTGCGAAAAGCAAAAAGTTAAAAAACTATTATATATGTTTAAAGGTTTCCTTGATTATAAAAAAGGTGTTACCGGCCCCATAAAATAACAAAAACCCTGTTTTAAACAGGGTTTTATTTTTTATTGCATTGCTCTGTTAGGATTGTTTTCGTTTGTTGAGTTATTAGGCGCCTGTGTGGCTTCAGGCATTGAACCGTTTGTGTTTTCAGGTAAAATATCGGGCACGGGCGATGCAAGTGGTGATGAAATGGGTGAACTATCTGGGCTAGGGCTCATATCATCTTTAATATCGTTCATTATACCGCAACCTGTAAAAAGTGCACAAACAGTTAATAATAAAATAAATTTTTTCATAAAATAACCTCCTTTTTCATTGGTAGTATTTACTGAATAATCAAAAAAATTCAGGCTAAACTAATGAAAAGGAGATTTTTTATATGGAAAAAAGTTCAATTAAAATAAATAATATGCTAGGCGAAAATCCAAATGAAACAGAAATCTATTATAAAACGAAAGGAGAAATAACAAGGTGACTAAAACGGAAGAACAAAAACAATATCAAAATCTTGTTAACAGAAAATCACCTAAAAGCAAGTTAGCCTACGATTGCTTTAAAGCATTCTGGGTAGGCGGAACGATTTGCTTAATTGGTGAAATCGTAAGTACGATTTTAAAAAGCGGTTTAAATGTAGAAAAAACTGCCGCAGCAAACTGGACCTGTATTATTATGGTGTTCCTTGGCGCAACCTTAACAGGAATAGGCATATATGATAAAATAGGCAAGTATGCAGGTGCAGGCAGTTTAGTGCCTATTACAGGCTTTGCCAACGGAATAACTTCGCCTGCCATGGAATTTAAAGCAGAAGGTTGGGTTTTAGGAATGGGCGCAAAGATGTTCACAATCGCAGGGCCTGTTATTGTGTATGGTGTTTCGGCTTCGGTAGTGTATGGGTTAATTTATTGGATATGCCAAATGATATAATAAAAAAGGCTTGACCAAATCGGTCAAGCCTTTTGTTGTTAGGTTTTATTATCGCCATTCAAGTGCCTTTTCATCACGCGCGGTAATACAACTAGCAGGATTGTTAACGTAGTTACAATGATATATCATTACGGAATTACTGTTCTTTGTACAAATTGCACCGTTACGGAACTTACAGTGCAGTGTTTTTGTGTGTTCGTCAGTAGGTGCGGGTTGTTGCGAGTTTTCTTGTTTATCCAGTGTATCAATGGTGTTAATAACAGTTTTAATAGCAGAGTTCAATGTGTCGGTGTATTCTTCAGATAATTTGCCTGATTTTTGTATGGATCTAAAATCCTGTAACATTTGTTTCCATGCTGTTTTAGTGTTGCGCTCATATTGCAATCTGCTAAATAACCATAAAAATTCACACTCTGTTTTAATATCTAATTTTGCTAATGCCGCCATTTGCCTTGCTACATCAAAATATTTTGCAGCATCTTCGGCAATTTGTTCTTTTTCTTCTGCGGTATACATATCGGAAAGCCAATCAGATAACAGATTTTTACCCAAGTAATAACAAGCACTTACACTACCAAGTTTTGCTGCTTGCTTCATCAGTTCTTCGTTGACCGGATCAGAGGCAATGGCCTCCTCGTACATTTTTTGGCCTTTAAGTTGGTCTTCAATCAATTTTTCTTGTTGTTTTTTTATTTCTTCCTGTTGCTCGGCTTCTTTTTGTTTGCGTTCGTTTTCCTCTTCTTTTTTCTTCAATAAATACGATTCCGCTTCTTTATATGGAATTTCTGCCAGGGATTGCATCAATGTCATATCGTTTTTTTCAAGAGCAATATTATATATTTCTTTCATTCGCTTGGATTCAGCTTTTTTAATATCGCTTTCAAAGTCACTAATAGAAAAGCTAAAGAAAAAAATTAACAACAAACCCAATAGCGCTAAATATGGAGTTATTATCATACCTAGTAAGAACAGACTTGAGCCCAATGATCCGGCAATTGTATCTACAGCAGAGGCCGTCCTCCAAAAGAATAAGAAGTGGCTTGCTATTAACGATGCCAAAAACAGTGCGCCACGAAGCTTCCAAAAGCTACCGCTTAAAAAATTATCGAAGTCACCATTCAGGTTTAGAAACGATAACACAAAAGAACGAACAGGAGCATAAAAGAAAGACAGTAAAAGAAATATTACAATTAATAAATATATTATACCAGAAATATTTCTTGCAAGTTTTCTTGATTTGTAGGTTTCGCGCTTTTTATATAAATCAGTAAGTTCTGTAGATGATAGTGTTCCTCCGGCTTTGAAAGCTTCTATTTCTTGATACAACGCTTCTAAATTCATATTCTTCCCCTCTCAAAATTAATTTCGGGAACTTTCACAAAAGTGTAGAAAGCAACCCCAACAAAGAATGTTCTATAATATTCAGTCAATCTAACACAAATAGTATATCATTATATCAAAAAAAAGACAAGATTTTTTCCAAAACACAGTGTCCTATATTGACAGCAGCAGAAGGCTGGGTTTTAGGATTGGCGGCAAAGATGTTTACAATAGCAGGTCCCGTTATTGTTTACGGAACGTTAGCAAGCGTGGTGTA
>JAZSPY010000044.1:0-10605 GCA_045537705.1 Clostridia bacterium | reverse complement strand
TAGCAACTTTTACTGACATATTAAATTCCTCCATAAAGAAAAATATTTTTTACGATAGTTATTTTATACCATTATTTGTTTTTAGGCAAGCAATTATGTGAATTTTTTTGTTTTTTTTATAAAAAATTTTGAATATTTGCCTTATTTTTCCTTAAAAGGTTTTTTCTGCACATATGCACAGTAATTAATACGTCATTTATCGCTTTTTTACGCTTGACTGTTATATAAAATTATGTTTAAATATATTATATATTTTGTTTGGAGCAAGTAAAAAATGTCAGTAACTTTAAGTGGAAAAAATTCAAAATTTTCTAATGCACTTACATCAATTCTTGATGGAAGTATTTTAGAATTTATAGAATTTGATCAGGCTGTGATTTCCGATGATGGTAACTCATGGCTCCTTTACTTTACCTGTTCCAAGGCTTTAACCGATTATGAAACCGAAACCATTGAAAAAGCAGTAAAGGCAATCGTGCCCCCAAGCGTAAATTTTTCAATAAATTACGATATTATCATTAAAGATGAGCCTATTCAGGATGAAGAAGCGCCTGAGTTTATTGTGCCGGATTTTGATGATGCTGATGCGCCTGAAGAAGATGACGGCGCTATTAAAACTCTTGAAGATGACCTTAATGAAACTGCAATGGACCGCTATTTTAAAAGGCAGAAAGAACTTTCACAACAAGCGGCAGAAAAAGCAAAATCCTATGAAGGCAAACAAAAGGTTTCTAAGAAGAAGCAGGAAAGCAAGCTTTCAAAAGACGGTCGTGCCATTTACGGTTCGTTTTTTGCAATAAAGGACCCTGTAAAGATTAACACTCTTAACGAATACAGCGGCAGCATTTTAATTGAAGGCGACGTTATTTCAAAAGAAAAGAAGCCCATACAAGAAGGCAAAAAGATAATTTTTACTTTTGCAGTAACGGACTATTCTTCTACCATCAACTGCAAACTTTTCTTAAAGCCTGAAGAAGCAGAGTTAATGGATGAACTTATCACCGGTCACATTGCCCTTAAGGGAAAATGCGCCTTTGATAGTTTTATAAATGAAGTTATTGTTAACCCCTATCACATAATTTCGGTTAAGCAAGAAAAGAAAACGGATAATGCACCTAAAAAGCGTATTGAAATGCATCTTCACACAAAAATGAGCCAGATGGATAGTGTTGTTGATGCTAATCAATTAGTTAAAACTATGATTCAGTACGGCCACGATACCGTTGCGATTACTGATCACGGCGTTGTTCAGGCTTTTACGGATATGGAAGATGCTTTATTAAAAAACAAAGCCGATATCAAAGTTATTTTTGGTATGGAGGGTTATCTTTTAAATGATGATCCCGTTGTTTCAAACGTAGACGGAAGTTCTGTTTTAAAAAACTTACGCTACTGCGTTTATTCAATTCGCACCACTAATTCAAGCGCTTTAACAGGGGATATTTACGAGCTTGGTGCTTGCATAATTGAAAATGGTATCTTAGAAGAAAATACTTTCCATAAATACATAAAAACTGATAAAAAAATTGATTCTGAAGTATTGTTTGAAAGAAATCTTTCACCTGAAATTATTTTAAACGCACCACCCTGTGAGCAGGTTATAAAGGAATTTATTGATTTTGCTAAAGATTCTATTCTTGTTTGCCACAATTTAAACGATACGTTTTCATTTTTAAATGCCGCTTCAGAGAAGCATAATTTAAAACTTGATTTTGCTACCCTTGATACCTTAAGAATCGCAAGGGAAATTGTTCCAAACATTAAAAGTAACCGTTTTAATAAAGTTTGCGATGCTTTGGAAATCAAAACAGGCGAAATTAACGATTGCCTTAAAGAAGCAGAAATCACAGGTGTTATTTTAAACAGGCTTATAGATATTTTAAATCAAAAAAAGATTTATGATATTGATGGTTTAAATAAAGAAATGAACGTAGATGGTGGCGAAAGCTATCACGTTATTATGTACGCAAAAGATAAGCAAGGTCTTTTTAACTTATACTCCCTTGTTACTGAATCCCATTTGCATCATTTAAGGCGTAAGCGTCCACAGATTCCACGTTCTTCATTAGTTAAGCACAGGGAAGGTTTATTGATTGCCTCTGCTTGTGAAGCAGGGGAACTTTACCGCGCAATCTTGCGTGGTGCAAGCGATGAAAAACTTGAAAAAATTGCTGAATTTTATGATTTTCTTGAAGTTCAGCCGTTAGGCAACAATGATTTCCTTATTCGTGAAGGTACAGTTAGGGATAAAGAGCATTTAATTGAATTAAACAAGCGCATTATTGATTTAGGCGAAAAATTAAATAAGCCCGTGCTTGCAACAGGCGACGTGCACTATTTAAAAGAAAACGATGCGATTTTCCGTTCCATTATTCAGTGTGCGGAAGGATACTCAGATGCCGATAATCAGGCACCACTTTACTACCGCACCACTGAGGAGATGCTTAACGAATTCTATTATTTACCTGAAGAAAAACGCCGGGAAATAGTTATTGATAATCCAAGAATGGTTGCGGATATGTGTGAAAAGTTAGAATCTTTCCCCCGTGATCACCTTTACACACCTGAAATGGAAAATGCCGATGAAGATTTAAGGCAGATGTGCGAAAAAAACGCTAAAAATCTTTATGGTGATCCCTTGCCCGAAATCGTTGCAAAACGATTAGAGAGAGAACTTACTTCTATTATTAAAAACGGATATTCCGTACTTTATTTAATTGCCCACAAGGTTGTTAAAAAATCTCTTTCAGATGGTTACCTTGTTGGTTCACGTGGTTCGGTTGGTTCTTCCTTTGCGGCAACTATGGCGGATATTACTGAAGTTAACCCGCTTCAGCCCCACTACGTTTGCCCCAATTGTAAGTTCTCGGATTTTGATATTGATATGGCTAAATACGACTGCGGTATTGATATGCCTAAAAGGAACTGCCCCCATTGTAATACTGAACTTTTGCGCCTTGGCTTTAATATCCCCTTTGAAGTTTTTATGGGCTTTGATGGTGATAAAGTTCCTGATATTGACCTTAACTTTTCGGGCACATATCAACCTGTAGTTCACAAATATATTGAAGAACTTTTTGGCGATAAATACGTTTTCAGGGCAGGAACTATCGGCGGTGTTGCTGATAAAACCGCCATTGGTTACGCTAAAAAATACTGTGAAGAATATAATCTTGGCAGACCGCCTATGGCAGAAATTTTAAGAATGAGCCAGGGTTGTATTGACGTTAAAAGAACTACCGGTCAGCACGCAGGCGGTGTTGTTATCGTTCCTAAGGCTTACGATATAAATAATTTCACGCCTCTGCAATATCCTGCAAACGATCCCAGCCAGGGAATTATCACTACTCATTTTACCTTTAAATCACTTCACGATACTTTATTAAAAGCAGATATTCTTGGCCACGATGACCCTACCGTTATCAGAATGCTTGAAGATTTAACAGGCATTGATGCTAAAAAAGACGTTCCGTTAGACGATCCTAAGGTTATGGAATTATTCTTATCGCCTGCCCCATTAGGTGTTACCGAAGAACAGATTGGTTCAAAAACAGGCACCTACGGTATTCCCGAATTTGGCACTGATTTTACAAGGAAAATGCTTGAAGATACCAAGCCTACCACGTTCTCTGACCTTGTTAAAATTTCAGGGCTTTCACACGGTACTGACGTTTGGCTTGGCAACGCGCAGGATCTTATTTTAAGCGGAACTACCACAATTTCAGGTTGTATCTGTACCCGTGAAGATATTATGAATACGTTGATTCTTCACGGTTGTGATTCCTTTAAATCCTTTGATACTATGGAAAAAGTGCGTAAAGGCAAGGGTATTCCTGATAAGTATATTGAACATATCCGCGAGCACGGAATCCCTGAATGGTTTATTGATTCCTGTAACAAGATTAAATATATGTTCCCTAAAGCTCACGCTGCCGCTTACGTTACTATGGCATTAAGAATCGCTTGGTTTAAGGTTTATAAGCCTCACCAGTATTACGCCACGTACTTTACTGTTCGTGCTGATGATTTTGAAATTGGTATAGCACAGATGACGGTTGATGAAATAAATGCCGCATTAAAAGAATTGCACCAGCAGCCATCATTAACTGCCAAGGAAAAAGGCAAAATCATTATGCTTGAAATGGTTTTGGAAATGAAAATGCGTAATATTGAATTCTGCAATATTGATATTTATAAATCCGAAGCCCTTGATTTTACGGTAACGGAAGATAATCTTATCCGTCCGCCCCTTAATGCAGTTCCCAAATTAGGCGAAACCGCTGCAAAATCAATTGTAGAAGCAAGAGAGATTGAACCCTTTAAATCACAAGATGATCTTTTATTAAGAACAAAACTTTCTTCAACCTTAATGCAGTTTTTAGAAGAATGCGGTTGCTTAAAAGATCTTCCTAAAAGCCAGCAGATTTCGTTATTTGACCTTTAATAAACATAAAACCGACTTTCTTAAAAAAAGTCGGTTTTTTTGTATATTTTTTTATCTTTTCAAATATATTTTATCGGTGATATATATGAAGATAGGAATTACCTGTTTAAAAAATACCGTTCCCCTTAACTATATTAAGTGGGTAAAAAAAGCAGGCTTTGAACCTGTTATTATTGATAGATCTTCCCGCCTTAAAAGATTAAACGATTGCGATGGTATTTTGTTTTCAGGTGGAGGCGATATTAAATACTGGTTTTATTCATGCAAAAAACTCGGCAACGGTGATAATGCCTTAAGAGATGTTTTTGAATATTTTGCCTTTTTAAAGGCTAAACACAAGCCTATTCTTGCAATATGCCGTGGCGCACAGATAATTAACGTATTTATGGGCGGAACATTGAAAGATCTTAATAATGCATATATGCACAGTGGTGAATATGATGTTTTCCATCCGATATATTTTAAAAATAAAGCATATTTAATCAATTCGCAGCATCATCAGGGTATTGACAAGTTAGGTGATAATCTTTTTGCCTTTGGATTTTTTGATGAATGTGCTGAACTTATAAAAGGAGATAATATTCTTTTATGCCAATATCACCCGGAAAGAATTGATCACCATATAATTTTAAGAGAGTTTAAAGGTATAATCAAGAAAAACAAGCATAACCTTAAATGAGGTGTTTTTGATGACTGATAAATTGATTATCTTAAATAAAAATGATGAACGGGTAAAAGAAGGTTTTATTAAATTAGAAGACGGTAAAACTTTAACCGTTGCTTTTACAGGTGAAAGCGGAAATTATAATTATTATATTGATGGCAAAACAGGTGAGTTTAATTTTAAGAATTACTGCAAAATAAATTGTTCCGCTATTCCTGAAAACGTAGGTATTTTTTTAATGAATGGCGGTATTGCTTATTTATCACTTTTTTACGGCAACAAAGATAAAATAAAAAGTGAATTTTCAAAACTTAAAAACGTAACTATTGGTGATTTTGAAAGCGCTTCTGTTTTGTTAGAAAATACCGCTGAACAAACAGAAACAAAAAAAGAGCCTGAATATAAAGAAACAGGCTATGAGTTGCCTGAGGATTTTATTGCCCCGCCGGAAGAAATCCCCGAATCTTTTTTTGATTGCAACAAGGAAAAGTTCAATGAAATTCTTTATAACAATCAGCCTAACCAAAATTTAATGGATTTAATTCCTGAATCAAAGTGGGTTGACGTTGAAAGTGAAAACTATACCTTTGGCATAATTTACGATGAAAACGAAACTCCCCTTTATATTTGTTATGGCTTTAAATTAGGTTGGAGTGAAGATCCCCCTGAAAAGTTGGAAGGATATTCACAATGGATACCTTTAGATTACAATGATCCCCACGGTGATGGGCTGTGGGTAATTTACATAAACGCCCAGACAGGAGAGAGATTGAAATAAAAAAATGGCAGTCAAATTGACTGCCATTTTTATTTAATTAAAGGATTTCACCAGGAATATTGAAATCAATATCGCTTGCTGTTACTACCTGTGTTGTTTTAATTTCAATGATCTCTGATTCCGGTTTTGTATAAGTTTCTTTCATTTAAAACCAACCCTCCTTATTAACCCTTATATGCAACTGCTGACTGACCATAGTTGTTAAGAGCCTTTGTAAGTGCACCAACTTCAGCGTTAGCATTCATATTTCTGATAAATGCGTTAACGTTATAAGATACTGTTGAAATCGGGTTTGTAAGATCATCTGCATAATAAAGTTCAATTGTGAACTTTGTATCAAACTGTGTTGCATAGATAGCATTAGTATAAATTGTTCTACCTTCAATTGTAGTTTGATCTGTAATTTCAACGCCATCACGATATATCTTGTAAACAACGTTATTAAGGCTTGAAAGCTTAAAGTAAATTCTGTTTACTGATGAAACGTTAACACCAACCATATTTACTCTTTCAACGTTTGTGTTGCCTGTAACTTCTTTAACAATAACGTTATCATCATCGTTAAATTCTGAAGCAGTAATCCAATCAACATCGTCAGTTGCAAGATTATCTGTCTTATATCCAAGATATTTCTGTGCTTCTGCACCGTAAACAAGCATATCGTTAAGAAGCTTATCAAGTTTAGCATCTGCACCATTAGTGTACTGGTTAATTGCATACTGCTTAACGCTGTATTCTTCATAGCTATCTAATTCTACTTCGCCATAAAGAAGTGTTGCGCTAATTATTTCTGCCATACTCTGTGCATTGATGCCTGCAAATGCAAATACATAATAACCTGTTTCATCATCATATACACCGTTAACAGTAGCTTCTTTACCACTTGTTGAAACAAAGTGCATTGTTAAATTTTCAATTGCAATATTGGTATCAACGTAATAGTTTACTGTTAAGCTTGAACCAATTTCAAGGTTTGCACCCTCAATTGTACCATAATCAGGTTCGGGTGTGGGTTCTGGAGTGGGTTCTGGTGTAGGTGCGGGTGTGTAGCTGATTTCAGGAAGTTCTGTTACAGCTTCCTTATTTACGCCTGCTGCGCCAAACTTAGTAGTAACAAAGTTGTTGCTATCGCCATCTTCAACAGGAGCAATGATAACTGCATCGCCTTCTTCAGCACCACCTACGAAGTTAAGTCCAAAGCGTAAGCGGATAAGAGAAAGTTCGCCATCCTTTGTAGCATCTTCAGCCTTCATCTTAACAACGCCTTCTTCAACGTTTACTAAAGCTGAAAGATTGCCCTTATAACCTGCGGGAATTGTTACTGTGCCGATAGTTTCAGCATCACCGCCATAAGTTAAAGCATTATTTACTTCATCATCAGTTAAATCTAATAAGATTGTGATGTTAAGTGTTACTGTTACATCCTTGTTGCTGGTATTATAAACAACATAATCAAGTTTCTTCTGACCTGTGAAGCTTGCATCGTTTGCCCAAGGTGAACGTGCATAATCATTGATAGCAATGTTGCCATCTTTTGCTTCTGTAGCTGACCACTTAATACCTACAGGTGCGGGTGTGGGTGTTGGTGTAGGTGTTGGTGTTGGTGTTGGAGTTGGTGTTGGTGTAGGAGTAGGTGTTGCCATTACTTCAAATTCTGGTAATTCAGTAACTTTGGTTACTGTGAAACCATTATTTGTGGATGTTCCATCAAAAATCGGATCGTTTTCAACGTTGTTTGCAGATTCGATATAATAGATATCACCATTTGTAACGCTCTTAAAGTTAAGGTTGAAACGTGCACGGATATCACTTAATGGATATTCAGCCCCACCAAGTGTTACCATACCATCAACAACATCAAACGTTACGGTAAGCATTGCCTTTTGGCCTGCAGGAATGGTTTCCACTTTAAAGAAATCTGTTTGATATTTACCAACTGAGCATGTGTATAACGTTGCTGACAAGTTAGTTTGTGAAGCGTTATATACAACATAAGACATTGTCTTTTTGCCGGTGAATGTTGCATCATCTTCAAAGATAGCGTGTGAATCATTCTTAGCAAAGATAATAAGACCGGAGTTGTTTACTGAATCGTTAGTAACTTCTAACTTAAGACCTACATAAATTGGTTCTGCAACAGTTACAACATATGTTGTTGTAAGTGCACCGTAAGTAACTGTAATTGTTTGTTCGCCTGAAACTGAAGCATCATAGCCTGTTACATCAAAGCCTTCGGTGATAACCTTTGTTGAGCCATCACTGTAGGTTAACTTAATGGTTAAGCCTGTTGCGTCAAATGCTTCGCCATAAGCAAATGCTACCTTGTTAGCAGGAGTATCAATTGCTATTCCTGTAACTTCATATTCATAATCTGGAAGTGTTTCTACAGTTGTTTTTGTTACGCCACCTGCTGAGAAGCTGTTAGCAAGGAAGTTATTATTATCGCCATCCTGAACAGCTTCAAGGATGATAGCATCGCCAACTGTTAAATCACCGTTCATGATAAATCTTAAACGGATTAAGTTTAAGTTACCGGTTATTGTACCATCACCCTTAATGCTTGCAACACCGTTTTCAACAGGGAATGATACTGAAAGTTTTGCCTTGCATCCTGCAGGAATTGTTACGCTTGCTACTGCAGTGCCGTCACCTGTTTTGGTTGAACCGCCAACTAACATAGTAGTATTAAGTGTTACCTTAATAGTTTTATTTGAAACGTTATAAACAACGTATTCAAGAGTTTTTGTGCCTGTAAAGCTTGCATCGTTAGCCCATGGTGAACGGTTATAATCGTTGATAGATGTATCACCGTTTTTATCGGTTTTAATTTCAAACTTTGTACCTACTGCAGGTGTGGGTTCGGGAGTAGGAGTAGGTGTAGGTGTAGGAGTAGGTGTAGGTGTAGGTGTGGGAGTAGGTGTTGGTGTAGCTGTAGGAGCAGGTGTGGGTGTTCCGTATGCAGGATATTCACCACGGTATACTACCTTTTCTGTACCAGCTAATGAGCCTGTGCCGTTTTCAAGTGAAAGCATTGGGTTTTCAGGATTAAATGCAACTAATACACGGCTTGTGCCATCAGTTGTTTCTTCTGTCCAAGTAAAGTCAAAACGAAGTGCTAACTTGTCAGGTTCAACTGCTGTGTGAGTGCTGTTAAGCTGTGCAACACCATCAACAAAGGTTAATGAAGTTGATAATGTAATCTTCTGGCCGGGTTCAATAGTTTTGAAAACTGCTGTACTATTGCTCCAGGAAGGAAGAGGACCGATAAAGTTCATGCTAACTTTAACTTTTGTTGAACCTGTGTTGTAGAATGTATAACTCATAGTCTGTTCGCCATCTGCATCAGCAGGGAACTTAACATTGGTCATACCCCATACGTGACCGTTACTTAATTCAGAACCTAATGTGTTTGAAACAAATTCATAACCAGTAGGTGCTGCAAGAACGTTTACTTTAAAGGTTGCTGTGTATAAACCATAATTAACAGTAACTGTCTTTTCACCAGGTGTTGTGGAATCAAAACCACTTACGTTATAAAACTTTGTAATTTCTTTTGTTGTTTCATCGGTGTACTTTAAGTTTGCTACTAAACCTGTTAAATCAAGTTCTTCACCGATTTCGTAATCTACCTTATCAGGCATTGTTGCAACCTGAAGTTCTTCAGGAACGTTCATCATTGTAAGTTCAGGTAATGAGGCAACGTTTGCCTTAGTAAAGCCGTTGTTTGATGAAAGACCATAGAACATAGGATCGTTGTTGTTCATAGGTTCTACGTAATAAACTTCGCCGTTAGTAATGTTCTGATAGTTAACGTTCATACGAACACGGATATCACTTAATGGAATTTCCTGTGAATCAATGGTAAGTTTACCGTTTGTAACGTTAATTGAGTTACTTATAATACCTTTGCTTTGTGCAGGAATTTTAACTTCACTCATTACTAATGCGTTAGCAGCGTTATAGCCCCAATAAGCGCGTCTTGTAAAACGTAATGCTACGTTTAAATCTTTATCATTTGGATTATAAACGGTGTATGAAACTGTAAGAGTACCTGTGTAATCTTCAGGATAATCACCAAAAAGAACACCATCTTCGTTAGGTGCTGATGTACCAAATACAACCATACCTGCGTTAGTTGTAGTTCCACTGGTAACGGTTAACTTAACACCTTTACGAACGTGAATGTTTTCATAAGCATCAGTACCAGTGATCTTTTCTGTTACGTTAAAGATATCAGCTGAACCTGTTTTTTCACCAACTGTAATTGCTTTAACGTAAACCTGTGCTGCTTCAGTAAGAGCCTGAACAACAAATTGCTGGCCTTCTACAACACTTCTTGATGAGCCGGTTTCAAAACGGATTGAGAGTTTGTTTAATGCATGTTCACTACTATCCGATTTTTTAACAACAGTATAATTTTCTGTTACAGGAACTTTGATGGAATATACCCTATCAAAATGTGCAGGGATATTCTGTTCATAGTTACCATCACCACTGGAGTTGCCAGGATATGTAACATATTTAATACCATCTCATCCTGCAGAACCAGTTTGTGACTGCATAATAAGATATGTTGCGGTATCGCTTAAATTATATACTCTGAATTGAAAGAGTACGTAGCGATCAATTGTGCCATCTTCTAATTCTTCTTCAGTAACCATATCCTGAGTTATTGCAAGGTTGCCTGCACGAAGATATTTGGTACCTGTGTTGTTCTTT
>JAZSPY010000103.1:0-2115 GCA_045537705.1 Clostridia bacterium | reverse complement strand
GCCTTTGGATTGCATTGATCCCGAAAGCGAAGAAGATGGATCGTGCTTAAGATGCAAGCATCTTGACGATTGTTTTTATGCCTATGCGGACGAACTGGACGAATATGATCACATGATTTATAACGGTGCATATCCGATTTGCTATGCCGGTTGCACCTACATGTATTTCTTAATCGTTAGTGGCGCACATAAAGGCGAAGTGTGGATCAACAATGAAACTTCTGATTTTGCTCCTTCCAAGAAAACTTTTAGTGAATTTTTGCAATGGGTTTCAACTGCCGAAGTATATTAATGCTTTTGGGGTATACTTTTAGGCTTTTTTACCCCAACTTCTGATCCGTTTAGGTAGTCTTTCGCAGAAAAGAAACACCTTTTGTCTACCTGACAAAAGGTGTTTTTTTGTTTGTTTTTATTAACCTTGCTAACCCCTTAATTTTATGGTATAATTTATAAAGACAAAAACTTTTGTGAGGTTTTTATGGAGAAAATTCTTTTTACCTGTAATGAAAAAGTTAATAAAGACTCTTTACTTTATAAATATACTTCTCTTTCAGGATACGCTTGCTACGAAGAATTAAAAAAGCAGATTGATGATTTTGATGGGCTGGATGATACAAGCATTGCCCAAGTGCTTGTAATAGTTTCCCAGAATGGTTATGATGAAAACAATACAAAAATTAACGATGCTTTCTTTTTAACACAAAAAGAAGGATTGCAAAGTATGGGTGTTCCCTATGACGTTTGCTGTTCCTGTGAAGCAGAAAGTTTAAATTTAGATAAGTATAAGCTTATTATTTTCTTTGATGCTTTTGATATCGTGTCTGTTGATTTTATCCAGAAGTTAAAAAATGAGGATAAAACTGTTTTATGGATTTACGGTCCTGATTATTTAAATAACGAGCTTGCTGGTATGCAAAACGCAACAGAAATCAACCTTGTTAAACTTATCGGTGATGAAACTGAAGTTTACACTCAGTTTGGCAAAATAAAGCCTGATTCACTTCCCCAGCCAAGATTCTTTATTGAGGATAATGACGTTATGCCCCTTGGCATCTATCCTAACACGGAAAAGGTTGCCATTGGTATGAAGCGCTTTGGCTCATGGACAAGTATTTACAGTGCGGTTGGTTCTTTATGCGGTAACATTTTAAGAAACATTGCCCGTATTGCAGGGGTACATATCTATTCTGATGATAACGATGCTCCCGTTTATATCACAAAAACCGTTAAGGCAATATATTCAAATAAAGATACTGTTTTTTCTATTAAAAGCGGTACTTACGTTGAACAATTAACAGGAAAAACCTATGTGGTTGAAAATGATAAACTTATCGTACCAAGCGGTGAAAATCCATTAAAGATTTTTGTTAGGAAATAATTAAAAGCCAGCAAGCTTAACTTGCTGGCTTTATTTTTTATAATGATTGTTGAACGTTGAAATGACTATCCTTTCAACAAAAAACCGTTATAATCCTGCAGCTTTTCTTACACATGCCTGATGATTTGCATCAATTTTATTTGAGCAGTGTGTTCTGCTGTTTTTAAAGTGAATACAATAGTGGCCTGAAAGATTGTTGCCTGATATTGAATCATATCCATGGGGATAACCGTGGTATGAGCCTGCAATACGATAGCCCCCTACCACAACAACACAGGGCTGGCGCTTCCAGTTTTTATAGTATTTACCAAGTGCCTTTTTATAAAGGGCCGTATCGGTTGCTGAAACAGGTTCAACGTCAGCATGCTTACTGCCGCCTGTTCTTTTAACAGTCCAGGAAACACCTGTATTAAAATCATAAACCGTGGCCTTGGTGCCCTTTTTGAAGATGTTCTTAACTTGGGACCATTCCATATAGGTGCCTGTCTTTACACTTCCCGGCTTTGATATATTGGCGTTGTTTACCGTTGTTGAACTTGAGCTTGAGCTACTACTTCCTGAAGGTTTTTTAGTGGGTTTTGGCGTTGGTGTAGGCTTTGGTGTTGGCGATGGTGTTACCCCAAACCTATCTGCAGAAACATCAATTGCCGACATTGGCAAGCGAACTGCATCGTTTCCATAAAGTTTCACGCTTGTTTCCTGATCAACGTAACCGTTTTCAGTTAAGCCGTTATACT
>JAZSPY010000101.1:0-5602 GCA_045537705.1 Clostridia bacterium | reverse complement strand
ACAATAATAATAAATATGATTGCAGAAACAAAAGTTCGTTTAATAAATTCAACGTCGTTATAATTTAATTTATAATTTTTAAAATGATTTATTCTCATATTTATTACAAAATACAAAAATAAAACACAAGCAAAAACTATAAACAACACAAGCATCACCAATAGAATGTTAGAAAAAATGCCTTTAACCCCAACAAGAGAAAAACAACATTTAACACTAACGCCTAATTTAAATGACAATCCGAACAAATTAAAAACACCAATAAAAATAAAAATCCAATTAAATAAACCAAGTAAAAATACAACGTAATTTTTTATCATTGATAAAATCAATGCCATAAATATTTTGCTGTTAGTGTTTCCATCAAGAAATGGATATAACCCAAATTCAAAACAGTCTTTTAATGTTGAAATATCATCTATATAAACAACTTTATAATAGTTTATTCCTGTTGCAAATCCAATAAAAGCAACTAAAAACAAAAAACAAAGTTTAACTTTTTCAATATGCTTTAACAAAATAAGAACATCTCCTTTTATAGAAGATATTCTTTAACACTTTGTCCCTATGATAATTTTATTTTATCGGCAATCAAATAAATAAATTCGCTGTTCGTTGGCTTACCTTTTTCCCTATCAACAGTATACCCAAACAGTTTATCAATTTCATTTACGTTGCCTTGCTCCCAGGTATTTTCAATGGCGTAACGAATGTTTCTTTCAACGTTATTTCTTTTAGCTGAAAAGGAAAAACCTACTAGGTCATATATATTATTTATATTAGAAAAACCATTTTTCTGTGCCAATTCGTTAATGGCACTTACAGAATACTGATAACCCTTTAACTTTTTATCCATACCAATGAGATTTAAATAATATTCTGCTCTATTTTTAAACATATAACCACCTAATAATATTTTAAATCAGCTTATAAAAATAACCAAATAAAATTTTTGTCTTATTAAAAATAAAAAACTCGCTTTAAGCGAGTTTTTATGTTATTTAACCATCGTCCAAACAAGCATATCGCTAGCATCACGATTAGCAAATGAAAAATATGGTATCAATCGCGCTGTGAAGTTTTGGCGATTATCAATTTTTAATGCATAAAGTTCTTTTGATGGCATTCTTCTTTGTGCTGAGATATAAATAACAGGTGCAGGGATGTTATCTTCCATTTTTACAACAGCTTCGCCATTTTCAAGTAACGTTATATCCCTTAAATTTTCGCCATTATCAATTTCTTCCATACAGTAAACAACAGGACCTCTTTGCACAGCAAATCTACCTGAATTATCCTGCGCGTATGGGTTTGCTTCAATAAAGTGAATATTTATTGGAAAATCAACACTAACAATATCCCCATCGTTAAGATTAAATTTAACGTAACCATTTTCAGTTTCTCCACTAAATTCAACACACCATGATGGAACACGTACAAATAACGTAATAGGTTTACCTGTATATTTGAACGTAATTTTACCGTTTAAAGGATATTCTGTTTGTTGAATCAACTTACATTCAGTTCCATCAATATTAAATACTGTTTCACAATCCATAAACTGATTGCAATAAATATTGTTGCCTTCATAAGAATAAGCATAGCGCTGAATTGATGCAAGCATTCTTACAACGTTAGGCGGACAACATGAACAATCAAATACCTTTACCCTTTGGCACATTGGCTGATATGTACTACGCGCATACTTTTTACGATCAATTTCCAATGGATTTGTATAGAAAAATTTATCGCCTTCTAATGATAATCCCGAAATAAATCCGTTATAAATAACGCGTTCAATAACATCAGCATAAATCGAATTATTATCTATTTCTTGCATAGCACTCGCAAACAAAGTTAACGCAATAGCGGCACAAGTTTCATTATATGTATCACTGTTTGGTAAATCATATTTATATGAAAATACTTCACGATTGTGTTCTGCGCCCACACCACCGGTAACACTCATTTTATAATTAACAATATCATTAAATAACCTAAAGCATGCTTCTTTTAATTCAATATCATTATCAATTTTAGCAAGCATAGCCATAGCAGTATAAAGATAACACGCCCTAACACTATGGCCAACAGCATTTTCAGCTTGCCTTAAAGGAACGTCAGATTGATATTCTGTTTCCTTAGGCTCTAAATCATTATTGCCGCGCATATTGATAAAGTAACGGGCAAGTTCAAGATGTTTTTCATTACCTAAATAATTATAAAGTTTTAAAAGTGCAAGTTCAATTTCTTCATGACCTGGTGTAATAAATGCAGCAGTTTTATTTACGATGAAAGCATCATAAACCATATCAACATTTTTTATAACACAATTAAGAAGTTTATCCTTTTTTGTTGCTTTATGATATGCAATTGCTGCTTCAATAGTATGCCCTAAACAATAAAGTTCATGATTATGGCGTTCTGTAAAAATGTTTTCAGGTTCAATTGTAAGATAATATGAATTAAAATAGCCATCTTCGCGCTGATTTTTGGCAATATTATCAATCATCTCATCAACCAACACCTCTAATTCAGGTTCTTTACCCTGTTCGATAAGATAGGCTACACCTTCCATCCACTTAACAACATCAGAATCCCAAAATATATGCGGTCGGTTTGGCATACCTTCCTTCCAATCGCATTTAAGCGCATCAAAGCGTCCGGTTTCTTTAAAACGGTTATAAACGTTTTTTACAACTGATTTTCGATTGAGTTTATTATAAAAATCCCAAAATCCGTCATTGATTTTTATGCATTCAAAACTTAAATTTTTCATATAAAAGTCTCCTTTAACTTGCATTTTATAATACATATGTTATAATAATTATAAATAATGCCTCATAAAAAAACAACCCCACAGAATGTATAAAAGGAGTTAAAATCCAACCATGTTCGAAAACGTTAAAAACTGCGGTGCAGGGAAATTTATATCAAATGGCGAATGGATTCATCCTAGCCGTATAATAGATTCCAATGAAATTATATTTGTAACCAAGGGCGAAGTGTATATAAACGAAAACGGCACAGAGTATCACATAAAGCCAGATGAAATACTGATTTTACAACCAAACCGGCGCCATTTTGGATATAAGGTCAGCACAGACACGGAATTCTTTTGGCTTCATTGGTATGGAGGTCCGAACATAGATTCTAATATTAAACACCGAAAAATAGAAAATCCATATAATATTTCTTTATACTTTCGACAACTTTTAGATGCCCGTGTTTTGCAGAAATCATCAGAAGGTATGGATTACCTGAACAGATTGATTTTAATTGAAATATATTCAAACAGTAAGCCACCTGTTGTAAACCGTACCGCAGAAAAAATTGCCGCTTGGATTATGGCAAACTGTCATACTGCTATTACAGAAATGCAAATCGCATCACAATTTGGATACAACTCCGATTACCTGAACCGTTTGTTCAAATCAAGTTATTCCAAAACCATTAAACAGTATATTAACGACAAACGCATAGAATATATAAAAGCGCTTATGTTGCGGGGAGAACTACCGCTTAAAGAAATAGCTAACCAGTCAGGTTTTACGGAATACAAATATTTCCTCAAATTTTTCAAATATCACGAAAAAATCACACCAACCGAATTTTACAAACAGTATACTAAGATGCCTATCAATTCCCGCTGACAGTTTCCCTTGACCAAGAAAGCATCCCGATTATTTTCGGGATGCTTTTCGTTTATGATGCATCTTTTAACGCTTTTTCATCTGCCACGTGTTGTGCTGTTTCCAACATATTCTCTGCAAAAATGGCGTAGCCACGGGTGGGGTCGTTGACAAGGACGTGGGTAATGGCGCCGATGAGCTTGCCGTTTTGGATAATCGGGCTGCCTGACAACCCTTGGATTATACCACCTGTTTTTTCAATTAATTCTTTATCGGTTATTTTTATTACCATACTTTTTTCACTAGGGTAAGTTTGGTTATTTATATGAATAATTTCTATTTCATATTTTTTTATTTCTCCTGTATCAAAATCAGAATATATATATGCTTTACCTTCTATTATGCTATCTTTAGAGCCGATATACACAAACTCGCCTTTATTTAAATATGAGTTTTTTCCTGAGATTCCAAAGTTTGTATTCTGTTTAATTATTCCTAATTGCCTTGCATTAATACCAAAGGTACCTTTTAATTCTCCGGCTTTACCTTTTTCACCTTTTTTTATTCCCGTAACAATACATTCAACTACTCTGCCATCGTTTAAAGAAAGCATTTTACCTGTTTCATTATCACAAATTGAATGGCCAAGCGCCATAAAAGTGTTAGTATCAGGATCAATAAAGGTTGTTGTTCCAAGCCCTGCCGCACTATCTTTTAACATTAAACCAAGGCGATACCGCGAATCTTTTTTGCTTTTAACAGGGGTGATTTCAGTTATAAATTCTTTTTCATCCCTTAATATTTTTAATTTTATTTTTTCGCCCTTGTTGTTTTTTAAGATAGCATCAAGATTTGAAATATCTCTTAACTCAATGCCATTTGCAGAAAGAATATAATCACCTTTATTTATATTACCTTCAATTGCAGGAGTAATCAATTTTCCGGATTCATTTTCAATAGCAACAATATCCGTTACAAGTAAACCTTTTAAGTATACCGCAATACCAATTGTTTGCCCGCCAAGATATACTTTTTTATCATTTTTTACGTTAATATTTTTTACCGTTACGCCTAAAACCTTTATAGGAATTTTACTATCAGTTATCTGAACATTATCATTAAATGCCGATGCAGGTATTTCATTTTCATACAGATTTATATCCCTTGTATTATATAATTCTTTTGCAAAGGTTGTTTGTGAAAAGAACAATATTAAAATCATAAAAAAACTTATAAAAATTTTTTTCACACTTTTCCTCCTATAATCAGGCTTAAAGTATTTTTTGTTTTGTGCTGTAATTTAACCTGAAAAATTTTTGGAACGAAATATTTAAAATAACATTATAGTTTAATATGTCCATTTTTAAATTTTTAATAAAAAAAAGAGCCAATAAAGGCTCTTTAAATTGAATCTTTAAACACTTTAGCAGAAGCAATAATTTCTTCGGCTCTTTCAAGCGCCAAAAGAGTTTCATTACCACCTGCAAGCCGCGCAACTTCCTTTTTTCGTTGTTCTAAATTCATCTTAATAACTTCCGTATGAGTTCTATCACCATCAGAAAGTTTTTTAATTAAGAAATGTGTATCTGCCATTGAAGCAAGCTGTGGTAAATGCGTAATTGCAATAACTTGATTATGCTTTGAAATGCAAGCGATCTTTTGTGCAACAACCAGTGCCGCATTGCCACTGATACCTGAATCAATTTCATCAAATACCATAGTCTGAATCACTTGATCTAAAGCAGATATACTCTTAATTGCAAGCATAAATCTGCTCATTTCACCGCCACTGATGATTTTAGATAACGGTTTAACCGGTTCGCCCATATTTGCCGAAAACAGGAACTCAACAAAATCATAACCATTTGCTGAAATATCTTCCGTTTCAATAAAATCAACTTCAAAAGAAGCGTTTTTCATACCAAGTTCATTAAGTTCTTCTTTTATTCTGTCTTCAAAGGCAATTGCTG
>JAZSPY010000099.1:0-6640 GCA_045537705.1 Clostridia bacterium | reverse complement strand
TTAAAAATTTTAATAATAAATAGCACTATTTACAATGTTTTTATCATTTGCGTTATAGTATAATACAATCGTAAGAAAACTTCAACATATTTTTCTACGAAATTACTATTTTTTTAAGGATGATAAATAATGGCTAATTTTATTTTAACAGGCTTTGCTGATGAATCTTCTTCTGAACTTTCCGGTCAGATTACAACGTTAAAGCGTAATAATATTGGTTATATTGAAGTTAGAAACATCAAAGGAAAATGTATTATTGATTACCCTGAAGAAGAACTTATAGAATTTAAAAAACAGCTTGATGAATCAGGTATTAAGGTTTCTTCCATCGGTTCACCTATCGGTAAATATAATATTACCGATGATTTTGAACCTCATTTTGAACGCTTTAAAAAGGCCGTGAAATCCGCACAAATTTTAGGCACTAAATATATAAGAATGTTTAGCTTTTTTATACCTGATGGTGAAAACCCAAGAAATTATAGAAATGAAGTTCTTAAGAGAATAAATATGATGGTTGAATATGCTAAAAAAGAAGGTATTCAACTTTGCCACGAAAACGAAGCTAAGATTTACGGTTGTTTACCTGAAGAAGTAAAAGATATTTTAGAAAGCGTTGATGGTATTCGCGGTATATTTGATCCTGCCAATTACATAATGGATGATGCTGACATTACCTGGGCAATAGACAATACAAGAAAATACATTGAGTATTTGCATATAAAAGATTGCTGTTTGGATGGTCATATTATCGTTCCTGCAGGCTTTGGTGATGGTAAAATTCAAGAAGTATTAACTAAAATTGATGAAACAAAAAGCGATGATACTTTTCTTTCGCTTGAACCGCATTTGTTTGCTTTTACAGGTTATTCAAATTTAGATCGCAGGGAACTTAAACATAAATTCAGTTATGCAAACTCAAACGAATCATTTGATGCTGCTGTTAAAGCACTTAAAGATATATTAAAAAACTTAGGTTTTAAAGAAGGAGAAAACGGAAAATGGACAAAGTAAGATTTGGTATTATTGGCGTTGGCAATATGGGTTCAGGCCATTTTAAAAGTTTTATGTGGAATAAAATTGAAAATGGTATTTGTACCGCTATTGCCGATATTGATAAAAACAAATTAGAAAATTTAAAAAAATTCGCATCCGAACAGTATCCTGGTCTGGAAAAGAACGTTAATTATTATAATTCAGGTGATGAGTTAATAGACGCAAAGGTTTGCGATGTTGTTATTATTGCTGTTCCCCACTACGATCACCCTGTTTTTGCAATAAAAGCATTAAAAAAAGGCTATCACGTAATTGTTGAAAAACCTGCAGGTGTTTATACGCTTCAAGTTGAAGAAATGATTCAAGAAGCAAATAAGCACCCGGAATTAAAACTTGGCATTATGTTTAACCAAAGAACTAATCCTGCATTCAAAAAAATGAAGCAGTTGATTTCTGATGGTGAACTTGGTGAAATAAGACGATTAAACTGGATAATTACCGATTGGTTCAGGGGTCAGAGATATTATGATAGCGGTGGCTGGCGCGCAACCTGGAAAGGCGAAGGCGGTGGTGTATTATATAATCAAGCCCCCCACAACCTTGATTTGTTCCAATGGATTCCCGATATGATGCCTAATAAGGTCAGAGCATTCTGTCAATTTGGCAAATGGCACGATATTGAAGTAGAAGATGACGTTACTGCTTATTTTGAATATCCAAACGGTGCAACAGGCATATTTATAACTACAACCGGTGATGCACCCGGTTCAAACAGATTTGAAATTACCGGTGATAAAGGTCGTTTAATTTATGATAAAGGTACTTTAACCTTTGATAAATTAGAAGAACCGATTTCTGAATTTATTAAAACGAATCCTAACGGTTTTGCAATGCCCAAACAGGAACGTATTACCTTTAAACTTGATGAAGAAAATCCCCAGCACGTTGGCATATTAAATAACTTTGCAAACGCTGTGCTTGGTAAAGAAGAACTTTATGCGTTGGCCTCAGAAGGTATCAAAGGCGTTACCCTTGCAAACGCTATGCACCTTTCAACCTGGTTAAATGAAACTGTTAAAATTCCTTTTGATGGTAAAAAGTTCTACGAACTTCTTCAGGATAAAGTAAAAAATTCAAAAAAAGATAAAACAGTTGTAAATTCAGAAGCAGTTGATCTTTCATCAACTTATAATAACTAACAGGAGAAAAAAATTGTTTAAAGTAGGAATTATAGGATGCGGCGCAATTGCGCAAACGCATATTTCCTTTTTAAAAGAATTTAATTCAGTTAAAATCGTTGCGTTATGCGATATTTTAACTGAACGCGCAGAGCAGAAAAAGGTTAATCACAATTTAAAATGTAAGATTTTTGATGATTATAAAAAAATGCTTAGTGAATGTAATCTTGACGTTATACACATTTGTACCCCCCATTACCTTCACTCAGAAATGGCAATAGAAGCGTTAAAACGCAACATTAACGTCATTCTTGAAAAACCTGTTGCAATTACTTTAAAACAGGCTAACGACCTGTTAGAAGCCGCCAAAACAAGCAATGCAAAAATTTGTGTTTCATTTCAGAACAGGTATTTATTACGAAACAAAACCGTAAAAGAACTGATTGATAGCGGTAAAGCAGGCAAAGTGATTCACGTTAACGGCAATGTTTCTTGGCACAGAGTTAACGAATACTACACAAATAGCCATTGGCGTGGATTTAAAGCAACCGAAGGCGGTGGCGTTTTAATTAACCAAGCAATACATACACTTGATTTAATACATTGGTTTTGCGGTGAAGTTGATAACGTTAATGCAACTTGTAATAATTTTCATTTTAAAAACGTTATTGACGTTGAAGATACTGTATCTGCCTGTATTAACTTTAAAAATGGCGCAAAATGTCTTTTTAACGCAACTAACGGAAATTATAAAGATGAACCTGTTAACATTAAGATCGTATGTGAAAATATGCTTTTAGAATTAAAAGATAACGACCTTTATATTGATAACGTAAAACAGAATCTTGTTGATAGCGTTTTAGGTTATACAGGCAAAGATTATTGGGGCGTTGGCCATTATATGCTTTTTAAAAGTTTTTATGAAAATTTAGAAACTAAATCAGAAATTAATATTGACGTTTTTGAAGCAACAAAAGTTTTAAAATCTTTACTTGCTATTTACGATTCGCAAGGTAAAACAATTAAATTATAAAAAAATCAGTATAGCGTGTGCTATACTGATTTTTTATTCGGGTATTAAAACGATTCTGCCGTTATCATCAAAATCAATTTTAACTCTGCTCATTGGTTTAATTTGGGCTTTATCAAGCAATTCCTTAGGTATTTGCAATCTACCAACACGATCAACAACAACGTATTCCTGATGTGTTTTTTCATTTCCATTATGTTCAAAAGTTAATTCTGACGTATCTTTATTTAATTTTAAATATTCAGTACTTGTTCTGCCATCTTTAATTTTAATTACCCTATCAACCTTTGCAGAAAGTTTTAAATCATGGGTTACAATTATAACGGTTATACCAAGTTCTTTACTGATTTTCCTAAATAGATCAAGAATAAGGTTCGCAGTTACATTATCTACAGCCCCTGTTGGTTCATCAGCTAAAAGAATTTTAGGTTGATTTGCAAGCGCCATTGCTATTGCAACACGTTGTTGCTCCCCACCTGATAAAGTAAACAATTTTGATTGTGCTTTATCGCCTATGCCAACAATATCAAGCAGTTTTTGGGCAAATTCATAATCGGCTTTTTTACCAATGATTTCCATAGGCAGAACAATATTATCAATAGCGCAAAGATATGGCAATAAATTTCGTGCGCTGTTTTGCCAGATAAATGATACAACGTTACGTTTGTAGTTCAGCATATCTTTATCAGACATTTTTGATAAATCAATGCCGGCAACGGTTATATTCCCTGCGCTTTGTTTATCAAGCCCACCTAAAATATTTAAAAAAGTACTTTTTCCGCTTCCACTGGCACCGATGATTGCAACAACTTCGCCCTCATCAATAGAAATATCAAGGCCTTGCAATGCCAATACTTCAGTTTCTTCCGTTTTATAAATTTTTACAAGATTTTGGCAAGTTACAATGGGTGTTGACATTTAATCCACCCCCTTAAATGCTTGTACATCACATATTCTGCCATCATCAAGGCTATAAACATAATCAGCAAGCTCCATCATACTTTGATCATGAGTAGTCATTATAACGGTTGTACCCTCTTCTTTAATTATTTTATGGAACATTTCCATTATAATTTTTGATGTATCACTATCAAGCTGTGCTGTTGGTTCATCAGCAAATATTATTTTTGGTTTATGAACAATTGCGCGCGCAATGGCAACGCGCTGTTGTTCACCACCTGAAAGTTGATAAGGCATATGGTTTGCACGATTTTTTAAACCAACTAAATCAAGACAATGCATTATTCTTTCTTTATCAAGCGGCAAACCGGCAACTCTGAGCATAAATTCTACGTTACCATAGGCACTCATTGAGCCAATTAATGCAACAGATTGAAAGACAAAAGAAATATAATTTTTTCGCATATCATCTTTATCGCTTTCAGGAAGATCTGTTACGTCATATCCATTAATAAAAACTCTGCCGTTTGTGGGTTTATCAAGAAGCCCTAAAATATTCATTAGCGTAGTTTTACCACTGCCTGACCTACCTTTTAAAATGGTAAGTGAATTTTCTTCAAATGCTATATTTATATTTTTTAAAACGTGAGCAACATCATTACCTGAAGGGAAATCGCGGCAAATATCCGTTGCTTTTATTATAACACTCATAACTATTCCTCACCAAGTTTAACTGCAGTAGTCGCTTTTATTTTTTTAAGCATAACAATTCCTGCGCCAATAGAAATACTAATCAAAATTAAAACAAGAATTAACAATTTAATAATATCAATAAATTCAAACATAGTTTTATATGGCGGCATATCACCAATAGAACCAAATGCCGATTGGAGAAGCGGTGAAAATAAATATCCGGAACAAATACCCGCTATCACGCCTAAAACTACTGATGCACAACAAATAAGCAGTTGTTCCCATAAAACCATTTCATAAACTTCCCTGAAAGACATACCTAATGCACGCATAGTACCAATCTGAAGCGTTCTTGATTTAATGGAAATCATCCAGAAAATTATAAAACCAACTGCACAGATAAATATTACCGCAATAAAGCCAAAGGTTAACGAGCCGTTTGTTGCCTGCCTTAAAGGATTTATCTGCCCTAAATATTTTTCCTTTGCGCCATTAACAATATTAGTTAATCTGACGCTTGCTTTATCTTCAATATTTTCAGCGTTTGCGCCCAGTTGAACCGTTAAAAGTTTTAAATCATTTACGGATTTATCTGTGTTCATCCAAACACTGTATGGTAAATTAGGTGCAACGTTATCCAAATCGTTTACATTTACAACAATTAAATATTGTTCTTGTGTAAGCGACTCACTGGTGATGGTTTTGGAATATGTTGGCCAAGCTTCAACAATATCGCCAACAATAACAGGAAGAACAACATTTGCCCTTAAAGAAGCATCCGGCCTTAAATAAATAATATCATTCTTTTTAACTTCAAGAGCTTGTGCCACGTTTGATGAAATTATACACGAATCAACTTCGCTTTTAAGAATATTCATATACTGTTCTAATGAACCAGGTAAAACGTTTTGATCCCATTGAACCACGTTTTTAAAGCTATTTGGATCAATTGCAAGCAAATTCACGTTTTGGTTAATGTTTTTTCTTGCATTTTTTGCGCTGCTGATTCTTGGTTCACTACCTTTAACAACGCGTGTTGCTTCAATACCTTCAACGTTATTAAACAAGAATCTTCTGTTTACGTTTTTATCATCAGTACTATAAAATTGAACGTCTGCCATAATATCGCAAGGATAATTATATTTCATTGAAGCATCAATATTATAATTAAGCGTTCTTGCGCAAACTGATGAAAATGCGCCTATTGAAATTGTTAACGTTAAAAAGATTATAATAAACTTTTCCTTAATAGCCATATTCTTCATTCGTGAAAATGCAGAATACTTAGCAGCTTTCCATTTGTTTTTTGCAAAATTAAAAATCAAACTGATAATTAACGGATAAATCAAAACAAAGAAAAGTGCAACAAACGCATAAAAACAAATTAAGAATATATATGCCAGTGGTTGCACACTTCCATCAGGAGTAACAACGCCTAGTTTTTGATAAACTAAATTGTAGTATGAGTATCCTGAAACTACGCAAGAAAAAACAGCAAAGAATAATAAAATAATAGTTTCAAAAACCTTATTGGTTTTCTTTTGTTTTTGGGCAACAATCTCAACTTTTGCAGCATTATAAACAGGAATTAACATTGTTAAAAGCGAGAAACAAGCAGCAACAAGTGAAAATAAAATTGAACGAATTGATATTCCTGTTTTTAAAGGTGCACGCTGTGAAAACTCTAAAAATCCTGAAGTTGTGCCTAGTATATTACAAATAACAAGTGAAACCAATGGTGCTAAAACAATACTTAAAGAAGCAATCGCACCACCTTGTAACAAATACAAAAGAACAATTTGCTTTCGTGATGCGCCCCTTGAATTAAGCATAGAAATTTCAT
>JAZSPY010000030.1:0-2330 GCA_045537705.1 Clostridia bacterium | reverse complement strand
AGATAAAGCCATAAAGGCTTTATCTTTTTATGCTTATAAACTTTTTGTTGCAACCTCAACAAGAATCTTTGATAAAAATTCTTCAGGGGTCATAACACCAAGATCGCCTTCTTTTCTTGAACGAACGGAAATTTTACCCTGTTCTGCTTCCCTATCACCAATAATAAGCATATATGGAACTTTTTCAAGCTGTGCTTCGCGAATCTTATAGCCAATCTTTTCATTTCTGTTATCATATTCAACACGAATATTAGCATCATTTAAAGTTTTAACAAGGTTTCTACATGCTTCATCAGTTCTGTCAGTAAGATTCATAACCTTAACTTGAACAGGAGCAAGCCACGTTGGGAACGCACCTGCAAACTTTTCAATCAAAAGCGCTAAAGTTCTTTCATAACAGCCAATAGAAGTACGGTGAATAATGTAAGGATGCTTTTTGCTGCCATCTTTATCTGTGTATTCCATACCAAATTTTTCAGCAAGCATCTGGTCAATCTGAATGGTAATAAGCGTATCTTCTTTTCCATGAACGTTTTTAATCTGAATATCAAGTTTAGGGCCGTAGAATGCTGCTTCACCAACACCGATCTTATAATCAATATTTAGATGATCAAGGATACGCTTCATAACGCCCTGTGCTTCATCCCATTGTTCTTGAGTACCAATATACTTTTCAGTATTATCAGGATCCCATTGTGAGAATCTGTATGAAACATCTTCATACAAACCAATAGTCTTAAGCATATAGTTGCAAAGCTCAAGGCAGTTTTTGAATTCATCTTCAAGCTGTTCAGGAGTACACATAAGATGACCTTCTGAAATTGTGAACTGGCGAACACGGATAAGACCATGCATTTCACCTGAAGCTTCGTTTCTAAAAAGAGTTGAAGTTTCATTATATCTTAAAGGAAGATCCCTATATGAACGTGGACGGTTAAGATATGCTTGATACTGGAAAGGGCATGTCATTGGGCGAAGCGCAAAAACTTCTTCATCAGTTTCTTCGTTACCCATAACAAACATACCATCCTGGTAATGATCCCAGTGACCACTGATTTTATACAAATCGCTTTTTGCCATTAAAGGAGTTTTAGTTAAAAGCCAGCCACGTTTTTGTTCTTCATCTTCAACAAAGCGTTGTAAAAGCTGAATTACACGTGCTCCCTTAGGAAGCATAATTGGAAGCCCCTGACCGATAACATCACTTGTGGTAAAAAGTTCAAGTTCTCTGCCCAGCTTATTATGATCACGCTTTTTGGCTTCTTCAAGTTGAACAAGATAATCATCAAGTTCCTGTTTTTTATTAAATGCAGTTGCATAAATACGGGTAAGCATTTTGTTCTTTTCGCTACCACGCCAGTATGCACCAGTAATTGATAAAATCTTGAAATGTTTGATTTCTTGAGTAGTTGCTAAATGTGGACCTGCACAAAGATCGGTAAATTCACCTTGTTCATAAAAAGAAATTTCTTGATTATCAGGTAACTCATTGATAAGTTCTTGTTTATATGGCTGATCTACCATCTTTTTAAGGGCATCTTCTTTAGAAAGAAGATATCTTTTAAGTTCAAGCTTTTCCTGTGCAATTTTTGCCATTTCTTTTTCAATTTTATCAATATCGCCTGCATTAACAGGTGTGGTAAAATCAAAATCATAGTAAAAGCCATTTTCAATTGCAGGGCCAATAGCAAGTTTGGTATCAGGATAAAGGCGCATTATTGCCTGTGCAAGTACGTGGCTTGCTGTATGGCGAAGCACGTTTAAATAAAGCGGATCTCTTTTTGTAACAATAGCAAGATGAGTATCTTCCGTTAAGGTGTGATCAAGATCAATAAGCTTATCGTTTGCAACTGCGGCAACAGCATTTGATGCAAGACCTTCGCTTATATCCCTTGCAACTTCTCTTGCTGTGGTATTATTTGCGTACTCTTTAATTGAATTGTCAGGTAAAATGATTTTCATAAAAAATCTCCTTAAATAAAAAAATAAACTCGTCCTTGTCTTTTAAACAGGGACGAGCAAAATTAACCCGTGGTTCCACCCAATTTGGTTCTCATTTATAGCCTATAACGCGGCAACCGATCCGATCATCAGGTGGTACTAAAAGTCTTTTGGCGGTTGCATCACAGCAAACAGCAACCTCTCTGAAGCCTGATTACACAAAAAGCGTGTCCTGAATCATTTCAGCATACTAATTATATACTTAAAAACAAGCTCTTGTCAACTATTTTGTAACTTATTTATAAGATTTTCCATATAATCCGGGATAGGCGCTATAAAGCACATTTTCTCATCAGTTACTGGATGATTTATCGTTAATTTATATGAAT
>JAZSPY010000041.1:0-6241 GCA_045537705.1 Clostridia bacterium | reverse complement strand
TTTTTAAATTCTTTACCGTTTGCTGAAAACATTTTGAACTCCTTATTTTTTGATTAAGAAATTTTTTACGCACTTTTCGTTATAATATAATATATTTTATATATTATATCATCAAATGTTTTATTTTGCAACGATAGTTTTGTAAAAAACAGGACATATTTTGTTTAATTTTAAGATATTTTATCACTAAAAGATTATTATCTTAAAAAGACGAAAAAAATCGGCAATAACCTTTAAGGAAATACCGATTTTTTTGTGTTTATTTTTTACAAAGTTCTACAGCAATTTCTGCCGCAGTTGCAGCATTATCCGCATAAGCATCTGCATTTATACTGTTGCGAAAGACTTCTGTTACAGGTGCACCGCCTACCAGAATTTTTATTTTATGGCGTACGTTTTGTTCAATAGCGTATTTTACAACATCAGTCATAACCCCCATAGTTGTTGTTAAGAGTGCCGAGCAACACACTACCTGGCAGTTTTCATTTATGGCAGTTTTAATAAATTGTTCTGCAGGGACGTTAGTACCAAGATCAATAACTTCTAATCCCTTTGCTTCCATCATCATTTTTACTAAATTTTTGCCAATATCGTGAATATCACCTTTAACTGTTCCTATAACAACTTTACCGTTATTTTTTGTTTCACTTTCAGGTAAAAGCGGCTTAATCAGTTGCACGCAGTTGTTTATTGTTTTTGATGCAACAAGAACCTCAGGTAAATATATTTCACCGTTTTTGAACTTTTCGCCAATAAGATCCATTCCCTTTATAAGACCTTCGTTAAGAATATCCTGTGCGGGAATGCCTTGCTCCATAGCCCGTTTTACAGATTCTTTGGTTCGTTCAGGATTACCGTCCTTCATACCAAAAGCAATCTCCTGAACAAAATCCTGTTCAATTGAACCTTTGAATTTTTTGCGGTACTGATTAGGAGTAAGAGACATCTGTTGCTTAAAAAGACGGTAAAAGGAAGGAACGTCCTTTAACCCGCATTCTGCAACGATTTCCTCATTGGTTAAATCGGTGTTTTCTAATAGCTGACAGGCTTTTTTAAGCCTGATATTGCGTACACAATCAGAGAAATATTGACCACTCATCTGATAGAAGACGCGACTTAAGTGGGCTTCAGAAATAAAAAGTGTTTTTGCAACGCTTTTAAGATTAAAGCCCTGATCAAAGCAGTTTTCCATAACAAGACGCATAGCTGAAGTAATCAGATTACTTTTTTCACTTTGCAAATTGGAATAGTTCATCTGTTCAACAGTCATATATCGCATCATCGTGATAAGCAACTCTTTTAAATATGCAGTTGCAAGGGGTTCCCATTCTTCCTGCTTGTGAATAATTTCATTCCATACGTTTTGATACAACGATTTAATTTTTTTGTATTCATCACTTTTAAGGTGTTTATATGCAACAAAAGGATTTTGTTTAAATATACCATAACAAAATCTTGGGCTTTCCATCTGCCCTACTTCACCTTCAAACAGGCGTTGAGGGTCAATCAGAATATTGCAAATAGTTGGCATTTCATCTTTATTTTTGGCAAAATATCCGTGTGGCACACCTGTGTTTATAATATATACGTCACCTTTTTTACATTCAACAACGTCGTTCCAGATTCTGTGATAGCCATTACCTTCAAGAACAAAGCTGAACTCAACAAATTCGTGAAGATGTAATTTTGAAAGGTTATAATTAGGATTATATATTTCATCGCTAACTGCCATATTGCAGAACAAAGCGGTTACCTTTAAACAGGCATCCTTTGTTATCAACATAGGCGTATTTTCAGAAAAAGGCATAAAATCCCCCAGCAAAAAAATCTATAATTATTCCCTTGCGAGTTTGTAAATAAGATCGTACGCGCAGGTTAAATCTTCAACTGTACAATGGCTTTGTACGAAGTGCGAAGTGCAGCAAATCCAACGCTTTCCTTTTAAGTTATTAAACACCCTGCGAATTTCGCTTGTAAGTTTTTCCTGATCTACGATACCTAAGGTAGACTGAACGCAAACTCCGCCTAAAATAGCGAATTTATCGCTATATTTTTCAAGATAAACATCATGAGACATGCCTGCATTTTCCTGCCATGGATGTAAACAATCCATACCAATTTCAACTAAGCCATCAACGATCTTCATAATGCAGCCATCTGAATGAAGGCTGATTAAAGCGCCTTTGGAATGTACAAAATCAGCAACATCTTTAAGGTTAGGATAAATAAGATTATACCAGGTTTTTGGTGAGAACATAATATCTCTTTGGGTTCCCCAGTCATCTGAAACATGAATCATATCTGCGCCTAAAGAAATACAAATTTCAGCAAACTTTTTGGTCCACCGTGCTTGTTTTTTATAAAGTTCGCCTAATTCATCAGGATATAATGCAAGATACATTAACTGATTTTCAATACCAAACACAAGATTGAAATGTTCAAAGAATCCCGGTGTTTGCACGTAGCAAAAACGGTTGTGCTTTTTGTGATATTCAATTGCGCTTTTTATATCATCATAAAGCGAAATATCGCTTGGATCGGTGAAAATATCTTCATCAACCAAAAGATCGGGTGTAAGTTCATCATTTTCTGCTTTGATTTTTTCAACCAAATCCCTTTTAATTGAATCAGGACCACCGAAAATGTGTGCCATATCAAACTCATATTGATCTTCAAAATCAGAAACTTTTGCCCACTTATTTGTAATGCTTGGCATTGTACATTCTGCTACCCAGCAATAAATGGGTTGGCGATCAACTTCTTTACCTAAAATCGCATTGCGAACACGTTCAGTACTATTCATAAAACAAACCCTCCATTTTTATGTTTTCATTATAGAAGGTTTTTTGCATATTGTAAATATGGTATTGATTTTTTTGTTATTTTAGCGTAGAAACAAAACCGTAGATAAAATAGCACATATTTTATGTTTTTTTACTTTAAATAAATCAAACCACATATTTATTGTAACACATCATTATATTTATTGCAAGAAAAAAAGCAACCAAAAATTTGGTTGCTTTTTTTATTCAATTTCAAAAAATACCGCTTGATATTCTGCTTTATCTAAAGTTACGTTTAACGTTTTTCCATCAAAATTGTAATTAGTATTTTCAGGATACACAAGGGTGACCTTACTGTTTTCATTAACATATTTTTCTAAATTAACGCTAATTTCGTTATTATGAGCTTCAATCTTCCAAAGTGCAAGCTTTAATTTTGATTTATTATCATTGGTTAAACCTACCGAATAAAAGCCTTTTTTACCTATATGCCAAAATCCCATAGGATAAACAGGATATGCGTTTTTTATAAATTCCCTGTTCTTTTTAAAGATGCCGATACCCTGTTTTACAAGCGCTTCGTTTTCTTCATTCATTAAATCAAGCCTACCTGAAAGATACATACAACCAAGCTGACCTGAAACCATATTAAACACCGTTTTTTCAGGGGAAATATTGCGTTCTTTTATGTTGTTTATAATGCTTTGTGTCTGTTCCTTTTCGTAATAAAATTTATTGTTTTCGTGAACAGTTGCAGCATAAGGATATACCCAGATCCCTGCTTTTTCAGGTGGCATTAATCCAAGTGAGCCTGCAATAATTGATGGATTATTATAGTAGGTTTCTTGATCCGTTATTGATTGAAGATGGAAATGTTTTAACGTGCCGTTATCACTACGCATTCCACCGCTACCGCAGTTTTCAATAATTAAATCAGGATATTTTTCTAAAAGTTCATCAATGAACGAATAGAAATCTTCCATATTTTTGCGGTTATTTTTTGCGTAATCCTTATCGCCAAACCCTAAACCCTGGGTATAGTTATGATCGTTTTTAATATAGCGCATTCCCATTTTATAAACACGGTCAACCGCATCAAAAAGATGTTTGCGCACCTTAGGATCAGCCATATCATAGATGCCACGCTGTTTTGAAATTACGTTACCGTTGCGCTTAAGCATACCTTCGCCATTACGCGCGCCTTGCTTTTCAATGTTTACTGCTTCAAACTCAAACCAAAGCCCCGGAACCATATTATTTTTTTGCATATTTGCTAAAACACCCTGCAATCCTTCTTCACCAAAGCGTTCAGAATCGGGAACATAATCACCTAACATATGGTTTTCGCTTTGGGTGTACGCTTTACGGTACCAACCTGCATCAATACAGAAGGTTTCAACACCAAGTTCCCCTGCTTTCTTAATTAACGGTAGCAGGTTTTCTTTGGTAGGTTCACCCCATATTCCGCCCATAAAAACGTTGTAGCAAAGGAGCATTTCAGCATTTACCATTGAAAGTTGACGTTTTGCTTTTATTAAATGTTTAATGGCTTCTTCAAAATTACCCTGAACCCTGCCAACAAGGGCTTTTGTAGTGGAATATTCCTGATCCTTTTCTAAAGTTTGATACCAGCCATCGTGGTGGAAATTTGCAGAATTGCTTTCAATAACAAGCCTTGTCCACTCACCACCAAAGGTGATTTCCCAGTTTAATCCGCCCTGATGTTCAGTAATATAAGTTACGTTTTTTTCTTTGTCTTCAATTAAAATTAAGGGATAATATCGGGCAGTTGACCAGGACCCTTCACTTCTTAAAGCATGGCGCAACGGGAAAATTACGCTTTTTTCCCTGCCCGGAACAATACCAAAATCACTTAATTTGTTTACTTTCCACTGCGCTTCAGTTGACCAATGGGAGCTAACGGTGTAAATATTAAATCTGTTTTCATCGTACCAAGGAATTTCGCCTATAATATCAAGGTTAATTACCGAAGAAGAAAAATTTAAGAGAGAAACAGGCTTTTCACCCTGGTTTTTTACCGTATTATAAATTTCAACTACCTGACAATCATCAAAAAAACGATAATGCTGTGTTACAGAAATTAAGGATTCCTTATTAAAAATTTCAACCCGTTTTTCGTTACCGTTTTCATTAAATGAATACTCTTTTTCGCCTTTATACCAACTTGAACTTGATGAAGAAAATGACGTACCTTCTAAAAAAGTATGCATATCTCCTTCAATATTAAGGTAAAAATTTTCCCTATCGGTTTCAATATTATGCCAATATTCCTCAATGCTTTTAAAATTCATTATTTGTGTTTCCTTTTTTTTGATATTAATATTCTAACACATTAAATATTTGATTGCAATAAATTACTGTTTACTTTTTTATTTTTATATATTATAATCATTAAAACAAAGGAGACTGCAATTATGAAATACATTAACCAAAATGATTATCCTGATAAACCTTATTTAACAAGAATTAAGCTTGAGGGCATTGAAAAAGAAAAAGGCACAAAAACCACGGTGAAATCTTCTGGTTGTGGGCTTTGTTGTGCAATTATGGTAGTAGATAGATTAGTTCCAAACTGTGATTTTTCCCTTGATGATGCTATTGAGCTTTCCTACAAATCAGGTTCAAATTTTTATATTGGTACAAGATACAATACATTTGGGCCTGCTTTGGCAGAAAAATTTGATTTAATATATGAACCCACCAGTGATATAAAAAAATTAAAAGAATGGTTAAGTTCAGGTGGCGTTGCCGTTGCAAACGTTGGTGGCGATCGTGAAGGCTATATCGGCGTTTTTAGCCACACAGGACATTACATAATGGTAAACAACCTTGAAAACGATAACCGTGTTGCCATTTTAGATCCGGGATATAAAGAAGGCAAGTATGAAGAAGAAGGAAGAGAAGGCAAAGTTGAAATAAAGCAAGGTATCATCGCAGTTTGTGATATTTCCATTTTACAAAAAGATGCTGAAAACAGAACTCCATCATTTCATATGTTTAAAAGGAATTAAGATAAAGGAAAAGCAACTACGTTTGTAGTTGCTTTTTGTTTGGGACCGACACTCAAAATAGAACCGGTATGAAAGCTTGATTTTCTTTATGTTATTTGTTCTTCTATATCCTTAATACTCTTATTGCTAATAGTTTTCCACTCTGTTCTTCCGTTTGCATTCCTTCCCATCACAACTGCCGCCGCAAGCGAAGGGCTTGTAAACACATAATCCGAAACAAACGAAAATTCTTGATCAACAATCCCCTTGTTAAGTAACTTTTTTCTCAAATTAATTAAGTTTGCAGACATGCTTGGTGCTGTATCTCTTGCAATTTTAGAACCTTTTGCTACTAAGAATCCATCTGCCACGAGTAAACCTTTTGCATCTGCTCCCCGTGCAGCTTTAATGAAGAAAACATTTTGTTTTTCTTCGTTACTTTCTATT
>JAZSPY010000057.1:0-3065 GCA_045537705.1 Clostridia bacterium | reverse complement strand
AGCAAAGTAATCATATGCCATAACTGCACAACCAACAGGTGCAACACCAATTGTTTTGCCTTCAATCTGAAGTTCGTCTAAAGCTTCGGCAACAAGGCGGTGAATTATACCGTGGGTACAGCCAGGACAATAATGAAATGGTGCATCTGTAAGTGCATGTGGTTTATCAAATACTTTCATTATTTATTCTCCTTTGCAAGATTTTTAATGGATTCAAGCACCTGTTCTGGTGTTGGAATCATACCGCCGGAACGGTTACAAAGTGTAACGGGTCTTCTGCACTTGGTTGCAAGCTTAACATCTTCAATCATCTGACCCATTGAGAGCTCAACTGAAATGAAGCCTTTAACCTTATCAGCGGCCTTATCAAGCACTTCTGTTGGGAATGGCCAAAGAGTAATAGGCCTGATTAAACCAACCTTTATGCCTTCTTTTCTTGCAGCAACAACAGCGTTTTTAGCAACACGTGCTGCAATACCGAAAGCAACAACGCAATACTCTGCGTCATCCATCAAGTACTCTTCGTACATAACTTCATTTTCTTCAATCACTTTATATCTTTCATAACGTTCAAAGTTAACTTTTTCAAGAATATCAGGCTTAAGATAAAGCGAATTGATAATATTATGTTTTCTTTCCATATTTGTTCCACGAACCGCCCAGGGCTTTTCAACAGGAACAGGCTCAACTTCAGGAAGAGCAACAGGTTCCATCATCTGACCCATTGTACCATCAGCCAAAAGCATAGCAGGAACCCTGTATTTATCGGAAAGATCAAATGCTTTAATTGTAAGATCAGCCATTTCCTGAACTGAAGCAGGAGCAAGAACGATTAAACGATAATCACCGTGTCCACCGCCTTTTGTAGCCTGGAAATAATCTGACTGTGAAGGCTGAATTCCGCCTAAACCGGGGCCACCACGCTGAACGTTAACGATCAATGCAGGGAGATCTGCGCCTGCGATATATGAAATACCTTCTTGTTTAAGAGAAATTCCCGGGCTTGAAGAAGACGTCATAACACGAAATCCTGCGCCTGCAACGCCATAAACCATATTAATGGCTGAAACTTCACTTTCTGCCTGAAGAAAAACACCGCCGATTTTGGGCATACGTTTTGCCATGTATGCGGCAATTTCTGTTTGTGGTGTAATGGGATAACCAAAATAATGACGGCATCCTGCCTTTATAGCGGCTTCAGCAATTGCTTCATTACCTTTCATTAAAACCTTTTCTGCCATTTTTTATTCACCTCATTTTTCAACGGTAATTACACAGTCAGGGCACATTGTTGCACAAAAAGCACAAGCAATACAGCTATCCTGATCGGTAATTTCTGCCGGAGAATGTCCTTTCGCATTTAATTTATCTTTTGCTAAAGCAATGATTTTTTTAGGACAAGCATCAACACAAAGACCACAGCCTTTGCAAGCGTCCGTTTTAAAAGTAACTTTTGCCATTATTAACTCTCCTTTATATCAAAGTACTTTTCCTGTAATTTTAAAGTAAGCTTGTTATTTACAGAAACGTTTATATCATCACGAACTGTTGTATATATAACAGGCAAGCCTGTTAATTTTGAAAGTTTTTCCGTTTCCTTTTGTGATGCTAAAATAATGTCAGCATCCGTATCGTTACCTATGTTGGAATTATTGATTATTGCCGTAAATGGAATTTTGCAGGCAAATTCAATCTCCTTCATAACCTCCAAGGCTTCTTCTGCCGTTCTTGTTAATGGGCGGTAGCAGTTAAAAACAAAGCACATTTCGTAATTGTTTTCTTCTTTAATATAAGGAGCATATCTTCCTAAAGCATAAGCACCCCTATCATCACCGCCAACATCAAGAACTGCGTAAAAATCCTTTTGCTGAACAAGGCTGTAAGCTTCCTGCGGCAGTGCAGGTAAATCAACATTCGTATTTGCAAATGCAGGTGAAATTAACTGAATACCTGCGTTTGTAAGTTCCTTTAAGCTATCCTTTGTTCTAAAGTATGGGTTTACGATATCAAGATCAGCTATTTTAACGTTATAGCCATCTTGTTTTATTTTTAATGCAAGGTTTACGGCAACGTTTGTTTTTCCGCTACCGTAATGACCTGCTAAAATATAAACTCTTTTATAATCAGCCATTGCAAACCTTAACTATCCAATTGTGTTCATCTTTAATCTTACCCCACTGAATACCTGTAAGGTTATCATAAAGTTTTTGTGTAACTTCGCCGATAAGGTTATTTGAAACGGTGTATGCATTACCTTCATAGAAAAGTTGACCGATAGGTGAAACAACTGCTGCAGTACCTGTTCCCCATGCTTCTTCTAAAGTGCCGTTCTTTGCTGCTTCAAAAAGTTCATCAACTGAGAAAAGGCGTTCTTCAACTTCATATCCCCACTCTTTTAAAAGTGCGATACAAGATCTTCTTGTAACACCGGGAAGAACTGAGCCTGTAAGTTCAGGGGTAATAATCTTGCCGTTAACCTTGAACATAACGTTCATACTGCCAACTTCTTCAATATACTTTCTGTGAACACCATCAAGCCAAAGAACCTGAGTGTAGCCTGCCTGTTCAGCTTTTTGACCAGCACGAAGGCTTGCCGCATAGTTACCACCGCATTTTGCATAGCCTGTGCCACCTTTAACTGCACGAACATCAGTTGATTCAATAGCGATCTTAACAGGGTTAATGCCTTCAGCATAATACGCACCAACAGGTGAGCAGATTACAACAAAAGTTGCATTATGAACTGCATGCACACCAAGGTGTGGATCGTTACCAAACATATATGGACGAAGGTAAAGAGATGTGCCTTCTGCCTTTGGAACCCAATCCTTTTCAATTTCAACGATAGTTTTTAAAATATCAAGGCAGCCTTCTTCATCTAAGCGAGGAAGACAAAGGCGATCTGCTGAATCATTAAGGCGACGGATATTATCCATTGGTCTAAAAAGGCAGATTTCATTATCAACTGTGCGATATGCTTTCATGCCTTCAAAGATTTCTGCGCCATAGTGAAGAACTGTTGATGCAGGGTGGATAGATAAAGGACCAAAGGGAACGATCCTGCC